>JAGOGN010000112.1 GCA_017996675.1 Lachnospiraceae bacterium
GTTCCTGTTGAACTGTATCGGGAATTTATGGCAGATATTGCAGCAGAAATAGATCGAGAGAGTAAAATTATCAATGATTTACTTTCCCTTGTAAAAATGGATAAATCATCCTCTTCGCTAAATATTGCATCAACGAATATGAATAGTTTATTGGAAATGATTCTTAAAAGACTTCGTCCAATTGCACAACAACAGGATGTGGAGCTGGTATTAGAGAGTTTTCGACCAGTAACTGCAGAAGTAGACGAGGTGAAACTTTCGTTGGCATTTACAAATCTGATTGAGAATGCGGTAAAGTATAATAACCCAGGTGGCTGGGTACATGTTACCTTAAATGCAGATCATCAATTTTTCTATGTTACAGTAGAAGATTCTGGAATGGGAATTCCAGAAGAAGCGCTAGAGCATATATACGAGCGTTTTTACCGTGTAGATAAATCTCATTCCAGGGAAATTGGCGGAACGGGACTTGGCCTTGCGATTACAAGAAGTTCTATCTTAATGCATCGTGGTGCAATTAAAGTGCATAGTACTTTGGGTGAAGGAACAGTATTTAGCGTTCGTATTCCACTCATTTATATATCTCAGGAGGCAAAGCGATGAAAAAAAGAATAGCGGTCTGGCTTTGTCTATGTTTGTTTGTGATTGGGACTGTATCTGGTTGCTCCTTGAGCTCAAAATCGGATTCCGAAAAAGAGGCAGCAACGGAAAGCGTCTCTTCAGATAAGGTTTTGGCTTATTATTTAAATCACGATGAAACAAAGCTAATATCAAAAAAGATTACATTAAAAAGCAAGAATGCAACATCAAAGGTAAAAGAAGCCCTAAAGCAAATTCGCGGGGTAGAGACGAACCTGGAATATCAGACACCATTTATCAAGGGATTATTAGTGGAAAAAGTACTGATCGATAAGAAACAGCTTTATGTCTATTTTAATAAAGAGTACGATAATTTAAGCGATGTACGAGAAGTACTTCTTAGAGCTGCCGTTGTCAAAACCATGCTTCAGATTCAGGGCATTGAGTGTGTATCTTTTTATGTAAATGACCTTCCTTTGGCGGATCATCTAGGAAAGATGGTCGGAGTTATGACCAAGGACAGTTTCGTAGATAATATTGGTGCACAGATGAATAATATTGTTACGACCAATATCACGTTATATTATGCGACAGAAGATGGAAATAACCTTGTTCCAGTAGAATCAGAAGTTTATACGAGCTCTAATGTTTCCAGAGAAAAGATGGTATTAGAGCATTTAATTGAAAGTACTAAAGTCGAAGGCCTGGTGAAGGCTATTCCAGACAGCGCCAAATTGCTGAGTGTAGCGACGATGGATGGAATTTGCTTTGTGAATTTTGATTCTGGATTTTTGAAATATAATTATGAACTATCAGAATCTGTTGTAATTTACTCGATCGTAAATACGTTATGTGAATTACCTACCGTAAATAAAGTGCAGATATCGGTGAATGGCGAGACAAAGATGAAGTATCGGGATAAAATGCGTCTAGATGAAGTTTATGGACGAAATCTGGATATGGTCATCGATGCAGCTAAATTTAAAGCAATTTTAGAGGACAAAAAGGATGACTAAACGCCCAGTAATGGCAGGAGCAATTTTTTTCTTTGCAGGTTTGCTGGGAGCATATAGTAGACAATTCTGGTTTATTTTGATTTTGTGTGCAGTTGCATTTTGGCAACTGCGCGCAAATCATTGGAAGAAGCGTATACTTTATCTGGGAATCTGGATGATGTGTGTTTTTCTTGGATATGAGAGAATGAATCTTCATCTGTTAGATCAAGAAGAACAGCTAAAGCTCTGGAATCAGAAAAAGACGATTTCTGGTATTGTGACTGGAAAAGAGAAGAAAAAAGATCAATTTTATTATTTTATTCGGCAAAAAGATTGCCTTGTGCTGGTAATCAGTAGTCAGAATCAAATCCCAATTCATGCTACAGTCGTAGCGTCAGGAATTCCCCAATTATTTCAAACTGAATCAAATGATGGAGGCTATGATGAACGTTCCTATTATGAGGGGCTTAATTGTGTTTATCAGATTAAAAACGCCCAACTGAAGATTCTTCGACCGCCGTCCATTCCCCTATATGAAGGTTTATACCATTTTCGCATGAAAGTTACGGCTCTAATTCAAAAGGCGCTAGGAACTGAGGAAGAAGGCGTTTTAGCTGCAATGATTACGGGGGAGAAAAGTCTGTTGGAAAAAGAGGTGAAGGAAAGTTATAGCGCAGCTGGGATTTCTCATCTTCTTGCAATATCTGGGACGCATTTATCCATTTTGATTTTAGGGTGCTATCAAATACTTCGAAAAAGAAAGCTTTCCTA
Source organism: Lachnospiraceae bacterium (assembly GCA_017996675.1). Next base: position 2,346 of record JAGOGN010000112.1, read on the forward strand.
TTTCAAATCCGTGTTGTGTTCTGGCATTTTTTTACTATGTTTTTCCATCATGAGTGGATTAAGTGTTTCGACGATTCGCGCAGCAATTATGATGTCACTTTTTCTTTTCAGTCAGGTGATCGGAAAGGATTACGATGGCTATGTCGGGTTATCTCTTGCTGCTGTTCTCATTTTGTTATTCCAACCTCTTTCTTTTTTATCGATTAGTTTTCAATACTCGTTTTTAGCTTCTTACGGAGCACTAACTTCGGGTAAACTCCTTCGACTTTGGTTTCAAAAAATACATCCGTTGTTTTCAGTCGCGTTTATGAGCAGCTGGATTACTTTTTTATGCTTTCCTTTAAATTTATTTCATTCTTATGTTTTCTCCAGTTACCAGATTCTAGTTAATGCAATCGTATTGCCCTTAGCCGGAATACTTTTAGGTATCGGTGTGATGGGATCTCTTGTAGGGCTAGTGTGTTTTCCAATAGGAAGGCTCTTATTGATGCCTTGTGGATGGATTTTAAACTATTACTTATGGATTGCTAAGAGAGTTCCGAATTTGCCCTATGGTCAGATTGTTTTTGGAAAACCGGATTTGTGGATTGTCATTATAACATTACTTTTATCCATTCTTTTTCTTTATCGGTTGCAGGATCATCCAGTGCGAAAGTGGGCAAAGCAAAAAAAATCTGGTGTGGATAAAGTTCGTATCAAGGCAGGTGATGCGTTCCTTTTTTGCGGAATCATAGGCTGCATCATTCTCCTGTGCATGCCAAGAGTGGGTGAGGAGGATCGAATTACCATGTTGGATGTTGGTCAGGGAGATGGAATTTATTTGTTTTCTAAGGGAAAACATATCATGATCGACGGAGGAAGTACCTCACATAAGGAGTTAGGGAAATACACCCTGCAGCCCTATTTTAATTATCATCAGATTCGACAGATTCATTGCTGGTTTCTGTCGCACTGTGACACGGATCATTGTAATGGTTTGCTAGAAGTAGTGAAATCTGGAATGAAGGTTCAGACGGTGATTTTTTCGGACCAGGTAGAAGAAAATGAAAATTATCTTCAGCTCATTCGGGTGTTAAAAGCTAAGGGGGTTCGTATTTTATACATGAGTGCAGGAAATCGGTGCAAGGTTGGAGGATTCGTTTTTGAGGCACTAGAAGGAATGAGAGAGGGGGAAACCTATGACTGTAACGAAAAATCACTGATTTTAAAAGTTTCAGAAGGAAAAAAATGGATAGGATTATTTGGCGGAGATATCTCAGAGCAAAATGAGAAAATATTGGTGGAGCGTTACGCACTGTCCCGAGTGACTGTGTTAAAACTCAGTCATCATGGGTCGAATGGGTCAAATCAAATGGAACTTTTAAAATGGTGCAATCCAAAATTTGCAATCGTATCTGCTGGGGAGAAGAATCGTTACCATCATCCAGGAGACGAGACTATTAGGCGACTAAAGGAAAGTAAGATACCTTGGTATCTAACATATGAAACCGGACAGATTGATATCTTCATCGACCGGTGGACGATTCGATTAAAGAAACAAAAGTGAGACAAAGTTGAATTGTAAATTTGCGAAAAATCCTGTATAATATAGACCGTAGACGACAAAGGGGGATGTAAATGGCATTTAAGAGTGAGAAAAATCCATCAGACTGTATTTACGTAATTGACCGTGCCATAAAAGAAGATGTGGTTCATCCTTGTTATTTGCTCTATGGTACAGAAGGTTATCTTCGAAAACAGAATTATCAAAAGTTATTAGCCTATCTGATCGATCCTAAAGACACCATGAATTGTACTATTTATCAGGGTGGAGGAGTAGAAATAGAAAAGGTGATTGATTTGGCAGAAACCTTACCTTTTTTTGCAAAAAGAAGGGTCATTGTTTTTAAAGATACGGGATTATTGAAGCAGTCCAATGATTTACTTTCTGATTATCTCAATGATCAGGCACCAGATACGGTTTTTATTTTTTTAGAAGAAGAAATCGATAAGAGAAGCAGGCTTTTTAAACAAGTGGAGCGTGACGGCTTAGCCGTAGAATATGTGCAGCAGCAGGAAAAGATTCTTTTTGCGTGGATCAATGCTAGGATGAAGTCTGTTCAAAAAGTGATGATGGATTCGGTGAAAGGATACCTGCTGGACCTTACTGGAGAGAATATGGAACTCATTGATAAGGAATTGGAAAAGCTGATTGCTTATGCTTGGGATCGCAATGAAATTACCTTACAGGATGTGAAACGTCTTTGCCCGAACCAGTTAGAGGATCAAATATTTGAAATGGTCAAAGCGATCAGTGAGAAGAAACAGGAACAAGCGCTCAAGTACTATTATGAATTACTGGGACTAAAAATAGCGCCCATTAAGATTCTTGCACTGATTAATCGTCAGTTTCAGCAAATTCTGCATTTGAGAGACAGCAAGAAGAAGGGACTATCCGAAAGTACCATTGCATCAAACTGGGGGATGAGGGATTTTATTGTTCGAAATATACTGAGTCAGAGTAGGAATTATGATTTAAGTCAGGTGCGATGGGCATTTGAACTAGGTGTTCAGACGGATCAGGATATTAAAGAAGGTCGGATTACGGATCAGCTTGCGGTAGAACTTTTGATTATACAACTTAGCAGTGATAAACAAGAAAAAATGGCATGATTCTTGTTGACAGATGAGAACGAATAGACTACAATAATATAGTATGTTTCCATTAGATCGACCGTGTCCGGCTTTAATGGAGAAGTTTAATAGAAAATAGATTAATATAGGAGGTGTCCTGATGGCAAACATTAAATCTGCAAAGAAAAGAATCCTTGTAGCTGAAATCAGAACTGCAAGAAATAAAGCACAGAAATCCGCTGTGAAAACTTATGTGAAAAAGGTAGAAGCTGCTGTAGAAGCGAAAGATGTTGAAGCTGCAAAGGCTGCATTATTAGTAGCAACAGCTGCAATTGATAAAGCTGCAAAGAAAGGCATTTATCATAAAAATACTGCTTCCAGAAAAGTTTCTCGTTTAGCAAAAGCTGTAAACGGAAT
>JAGOGN010000113.1 GCA_017996675.1 Lachnospiraceae bacterium
GTCAGAAGGCTAAGCAGGATGATATCAGTGCGAACGAATATCTTCTTGCATCTATGTATGAGAAACAACTAATTTCCCAGGAGAGCTTACGCACTTTTCGTCCATCTATCTGTAATCGTCTAGATCGCAATACCTCTGGGTTATTAATTTTTGGCAAATCACTTTCAGGACTTCAACAAGTATCTGAATGGCTGAATCAAAGAACAGTCCAGAAATATTATATTTGCGTTGTGATGGGAGAATTAGAACATCCAATGAAAATTACAGGTTTCATTACGAAAGACGAATATCGGAACAAAGTTACCATCCATCAGGAAGAAACCTTTGATTCCTCTTTAATCGAAACAGAATATGAACCTCTTTTTCACTGCAAAGAATTCAGTGTGTTAAAGGTTCATTTGATTACAGGAAGAAGTCATCAGATTCGTGCGCATCTAACTTCCATTGGACATCCAATTTTAGGTGATCCAAAATACGATACTACCGAATCTCGTAGACTAAGTAAATCCTATCATCTACATACTCAGCTTCTCCATGCGTGGAAGATGATTACGCCTGATGAATTGGAATTCATAGCACCGTTGCCAAAGGCATTTGATCCATTTGTAGAAGCTATCAAAGATAATGTGAACTAGAACAAGGAGTAATTTATGAAAATATATTTATGCAGACATGGTGAGACAGATTGGAACAAAGCAAATCGCGTTCAGGGAAATGTAAATATTCCATTGAACGAAGCTGGAATTGAACTTGCAAGAAAGACCAAACTAGGATTTGATCAAGAAGGTCTCGTATTTGACAAAGTATATTCTAGCACCTTAGACAGAGCCATTTTGACTGCACAAATTTTATGCGGACATGAAACAATTCAGAAAGATCCACGAATTAGCGAAATTGATTTTGGTGTTTACGAAGGCGATCCAGTTCCAATGACTCTACCTGAAGATGAACATGCCAAGAATCTTTTTCAATGTTTTCATAATCCTCATTCCTATATTCCAAAAGGTGGAGAAAGCTATGAAGAAGTCATTCTACGTGGCAAGAATTTCTTAGAAACTGAAGTTTACCAGGAGAATAATCTAAATCAAACTGTTTTAATTGCAGCTCACGGTGGAATTATTCGTGCTTTAGTAGGTATTATAGAAAATCAGCCATTGGGGCAGTTTTGGGCAATTTCACAACCTAATTTAAGTGTCAACATCTTAGAATATACAGGAAAAGAGATTCAAATTCTCGAATTAGGCAAACTATACTATTAGTAGGAGGACTACTATGGCAACATGGAACTCCAGAGGTCTTCGAGGATCAACCCTGGAAGACTTTATCAATCGAACCAATGATAAATACAGAGAATGTAAACTTGCATTAGTACAAAAAATCCCTACACCAATTACTCCTATTCAGATTGACAAGACAAGTCGTCATATTACACTAGCTTATTTTGATCAAAAGAGTACAGTAGATTACATTGGGGTAGTACAGGGAATTCCCGTTTGTTTTGATGCAAAAGAAGTTTCCACCAATACATTCCCTTTAGCCAATATACATGACCATCAAATTGAATTTATGGAAGAATTTGAAAAGCAGGGTGGCATATCCTTCTTTTTACTCTATTATTCTTCCATTGAACAATTTTATTATTTGACATACCGAGAACTACGATGTTTTTTTGAGCGAAAAGTAGCTGGGGGCAGAAAGAGCTTTCGTTTTGAAGAACTGAACCCTGAGTATTTTTTCAAACAGGGAAAAGGCGTTCTCGTTCCTTATCTGGATATGCTTGCGAAAGACTTAGAAGAGAGGGAATCACAACTTTAAGGGGGTATCACAATGGATCGTAAAAATCTTTTTGCAACACTATATTTAAAAAATGGTGAAGCGGTAACCAATCAGGATGACCTTCAGATTATAGGTTCAGCAGAAGAAATCGTAAAACTATATAACGACAGTGGTATTGATAAAATTATCCTGTTTGATTTATCCTTAGACAGAGAGGAACATCTTGAAAACTTACATAAAATCAAAGAATTATTACGTGTAATTGAAGTTCCTGTTTATGGTGCCGGTAATATTCATCAGATAGAAGATATTCGTAATTTATTGTTTGCAGGCTGTCAGAAAGTCATTTTAGATAGCGCACAATCTGATTTCAATACTATTTTAGAAGAAAGTTTTAAGCGCTTTGGAAAAGAGAAACTTGCCGCTGGATTAAAGAAAGTGGATGCCTTATTTAAACAACGCGAGAACCTGGAAACCAAATTTGACGAACTGTTTATTTTTAATGAAACCATCATTGATGCAGTAGACAATTTAACGACCATGCCATTCACGCCCATCATATCAGGAGCAGAGCGGGATGATTATGTGAAGTACTTATCACTTCCAAATATTAGTGGAATCGGCGGACCATTGACCAACTCCACACAAACCGACGTAATGCACTTGAAAAATCAACTCAGTGAGAGTGGAATCAAGGTTCGTCGATTAGACACGTCGATTTCCTGGAAGGACTTCCATTTAGATGCTGATGGATTAATGCCTGTCATTACACAAGATTATATTTCCAGTGAAGTGATCAACTTTGGTTATATGAATGAGTATGCCTTCGAACATACCATCAAACATGGTAAAATGACTTATTACAACAAGGAGAATGGTGATATCTACATGCGTGGCCATGAAAATGATCATTACCAGTACATTAAATCCTTCACCTTAGACTGCCATCGAAAGACTTTGCTTGCAAAGATTTCCCAAATTGGTAATTCCTGTCATTCTGGAAAATATTCCTGCTTTTTTGAAGAAATCATGCGCAAGGATTATCTTGAAAAAAATACATTTAAGATTTTCGAAAATCTATATCAAGAAATGCAACAACAACGTCTTGAGCCAGTGGGAAATTCTTACATTTCTCACCTGGTTTCAAAAGACACAGATGAAGTACTACGTAAATGCGGTGAGATGTGTCTCGATTTATTAATTGCCTCCAAGAATGAAGATTCAGAAGCAATGCGAAGTGATATTACTGATTTTATGTATCATTTAATGGTCCTGATGACAGAACATGATATAAAATGGCAGGATATTACCAATGAGTTCATCCAACGATAACAATATATATAAAGGAGTTTCTATGAATAATTTAGCTTTAAGCGACGAAATATTACTTTCTATTGATAAGCCAGCCCGATACATTGGAAATGAAGTAAACAGTGTCCGAAAAAACTTAAAGGATATTAAACTTCGATTTGCAATGTGCTTTCCTGATGTTTATGAAATTGGAATGTCACATTTAGGCATTCAAATCCTATATGACCAGTTCAATCAACGTGATGATGTATATTGCGAACGGGTTTATTCACCATGGACCGACTTACACAAGATTATGAAAGAGCAGCAGTTACCTTTATTCTCACTAGAAACTCAGACTCCAATTCAAGATTTTGATTTTTTAGGAATCACCTTACAGTACGAGATGTGTTATACCAATGTTTTACAAATTCTGGATTTAGCGAATATTCCTTTTTCTGCTTCCGACCGTGACTGGAGCGTTCCAATTGTAATTGGTGGTGGTCCATGTTCTTATAATCCGGAACCAATCGCAGACTTTTTTGACTTGTTTTATATCGGAGAAGGAGAGACTGTTTATAATCAACTATTTGATGTATATATTGAATGTAAAAAAAATAACTGTTCCAGAACAGAATTTTTAATTCAAGCTGGACAGATTCCGGGAATTTACGCACCAAGTCAATATCAGGTTACTTATAAAGAAGATGGAACCATTGCATCTTTTTTACCTTTAGATGAAAGACTTCCTCTCACAATCTCAAAACAAATTGTGATGGATCCTACTCAAATTGGATATCCAAAACATCCAATTGTACCTTTTATCAAAGCAACCCAAGATCGTGTTGTTTTAGAAATTCAAAGGGGATGTATTCGTGGATGTCGTTTTTGCCAGGCTGGAATGATTTATCGTCCAACCAGAGAACGTGACGTAGATGAATTAAAAGAAATTGCACATGAAATGTTATTAAGCACCGGTCATGAAGAAATTTCCTTAAGTTCCCTATCATCCAGCGACTACAGTGATCTGGATGATCTCATTTCTTATTTAATTGACTATTTTGGCTCACAGGGAGTGAATATTTCCTTACCATCCCTTCGTATTGATGCATTTTCGTTAGATATCATGAAAAAAGTGCAAGATATCAAAAAGAGTTCGCTGACTTTTGCTCCTGAAGCAGGCAGTCAACGTTTACGTGATGTTATTAATAAAGGTTTAACGGAGGATGATATTTTAAATGGAGCTGGACTTGCTTTTGAAGGCGGATGGCAAAAAGTGAAACTCTATTTCATGCTTGGACTTCCGACCGAAACAGTAGAAGATATGCAGCAGATTCCAGTTTTAGCAGAACAGATTGCCAAACGCTATTATGAAATTCCAAAAGATGTAAGAAATGGGAAATGTCAGATTACCATTAGCACCTCTTTCTTTGTTCCAAAACCATTTACCCCATTCCAATGGGTTCCAATGTGTACGAAAGAAGAATTTTTAAACCGTGCTAGAATTGTCAATGAATCAGTAAAAGAACAATTAAACCGCAAAAGCTTAAAATATAATTGGCATGAAGCTGATGTCACTGTTTTAGAGGGTGTATTTGCAAGAGGAGACCGACGTATATCAAAAGTGATCCAATATGCTTATGAGCATGGCTGTCTGTTTGATGCATGGAGCGAAACCTTCAAAGATTCCATTTGGATGGAAAGTTTTCAAGCTTGTGGAATCGATATTGATTTCTATACCACAAGAACCCGAGAACAAGACGAAATATTCCCTTGGGATTTTATTGATATCGGTGTCACAAGAGACTTTTTATATCAGGAATATGAGAATTCATTAAAAGAAACCATCACACCAAATTGTAGAGCAAAATGCTCCAATTGTGGTGCATTACAGTATAAAGGAGGAGTCTGTCTTGAAAATAAGAATTAAGTTTGAAAAAACAGGTTCCATGAAATTTATAGGACATCTGGATTTACTCCGCTATTTTCAAAAAGCAATTCGGAGAGCCGAACTTCCAATTGCCTATTCTGGAGGATATAGTCCTCACCAGATTATGAGCTTTGCTTCCCCATTAGGCGTTGGTTTAACTAGCGTGGGAGAATACATGGATATTGAAATCACACAGCCAATTTCATCCACTGAAGCAATCAGACGCTTAAACCAAGCGATGGTAGAAGGCATGAAAATCTCACAGTTTCGTTTATTAGAAGATACCAGCAAGAATGCAATGTCCATCGTTGCAGGAGCAGAATATTGTGTTTATGCAAAAAACGCGAATCAACCATTATTATCATCGAAAGAAGTTG
>JAGOGN010000015.1 GCA_017996675.1 Lachnospiraceae bacterium
CAACAACAAGACCAACAACAAATTTATGCGTCTTATTACTATTATTTAGAAAAGAATACAGCAGTCATGATTCAGGAACTGAATCGGGCATCCGAAACCCATGATGGATCAGTCAAGCAGCGGATTCATGAGAAGGAAGATGTGTTTGGAATTCAATTGGATGAAATTCAGTTTGAGGCAGTTCAGAAGGCAACAGAAAGTGGGGTGCTGATTATTACAGGAGGCCCTGGAACTGGTAAGACAACAACGATCAATTTCATTTTGAAGTTTTTTGAAGAAGCGGGAGAGGAAATTCTTCTTGCTGCGCCTACTGGAAGGGCTGCTAAGAGAATGTCGGAATTAACGGGATTTGAGGCAAAGACCATTCACAGACTGCTTGAGGTCAACGGCGGAAGTGGTGAAAGTGGTGGTTTTGAGCGGAATGCTTCGAATCCGTTAGAAGCGGATGTTATTATCATTGATGAAGTTTCTATGGTGGATATTAGTTTGATGCATGCATTATTATCGGCGATTATTCCAGGAAGTAGACTGATTTTGGTGGGTGATTCGAACCAGCTACCAAGTGTTGGACCAGGAAGGGTACTGCAGGATCTGATTGAAAGTAAGGCATGTGCCATTGTGGAGCTGAAGAAGATTTTTCGACAGGCGGAGCAAAGTAGCATTGTAAGAAACGCGCACAAGATTAATTGTGGAGAACAGATTTTGCTGGATAATAAGAATCAGGATTTTTTCTTTTTAAAACGATATGATGCAGACATTATTCTCAATGTTGTGCTCCAATTAATTATGGAGAAGCTTCCGAAATATGTGGAGGCAAAGCAACATGAAATTCAGGTTTTGACTCCGATGAGAAAGGGATTACTAGGTGTTGACAGGTGTAATAAAATATTACAAATGTATTTAAACCCGAAGTCAGACAAGAAGACGGAAATCGAATATGGTGACGTGATTTTTCGCGAAGGTGATAAGGTCATGCAAATCAAAAATAATTATCAGATTGAATGGGAAGTATTGAATCGATATCAAATTCCATTAGAGCGAGGAATCGGGATTTTTAATGGTGATATTGGTTTCATTCAAAAAATTGATCAAAGGCTGGAACAAATGACAATTTTGTTTGATGAAAATAAAACGGTGGCCTATAGTTTTAAACAGCTGGAAGAATTAGAACTTGCTTATGCCATCACAATTCATAAGGCACAGGGAAGTGAATATCCTGCAATTGTAATACCACTTCTACCGGGACCACGAATGCTTTTGAACAGAAATTTATTATATACTGCTGTTACTAGAGCGAAAAAATGTGTGACGCTGGTAGGCGATGAAAATGTGTTTTTCGAAATGATTGAGAATACCACCGAGCAGACCCGATATAGCGGGCTGAAAGAACGAATTCAGGAGGTGCAGCGCATTTAAAAAATTGAATAAAGTGGGTTCACTACTCTTTCCACCGAGATGTCCATTTTGCAAAGAAGTAGTAGAAAGTACGGAGAAATGTTGTACGGATTGCTTTTCAAAACTACCTTACATTGGGAAACATTTTTGCTATAAATGTGGGAAACAGCTGGAAGAAGATCAGTTTGAATATTGCCATGACTGTAACATTCAGAATCATTTTTTCCGGCAAGGAAGAGGACTTTATGTCCATGAAGATTTAGTGTGTGATGCGATTTATGATTTGAAATATAAGAATAAAAGACAAATAGCCGATTTTTTTGCGGAACAAATTTGGGAGTATTTGGGAGAGTGGATCAAGAAAAGTGATTATTCGGCTATTATTCCAGTGCCAATCAGTGAACATAAAATGAAGATTCGGGGATACAATCAGGCGGAATTAATTAGTAGGAAATTAAGTCTGAAAGCGGGGATTGTACATCGACCAGAGTGTCTAATTCGAACCAGTGATACAGCGCCGCAAAGGCTTTTGGGTAGGCTCGAGAGAAAAAATAATCTGAAAAATGCTTTTAAAACGACTACAGATAGGGTACAATTAGAAAAAGTCCTGTTAGTGGATGATATCTTTACTACAGGAAATACAGTCGATGCAGTTGCGGAAATCTTATTGCACAGTGGTGTGAAAGCAGTAGATTTTATTACCGTAAGTATCGGTAAAGGACTTTAGGAGGAATTAGTATGGAAGTAAGAAATTGTAAAGGTTGTGGACGACTTTTTAATTATATGGGTGGAAAACCACTATGTCCCAATTGTATTGCTGAACTAGAAGACAAATTTAAAGAAGTAAAAGAGTATTTGAGAGAGAATGTATACTGTTCCATGCAGGAACTGGCAGAGAAGAATGATATTTCAATTCAACAGATTAAACAGTGGGTGAGGGAAGAACGCTTGACTTTTACAGCGGATTCTCCTCTGACAATTGAATGTGAAAATTGTGGTGCTCCAATTAAGACTGGGAAATATTGTGTTAATTGTCTTGCAAAGTTGCAAAATTCTCTGCAAAGTGTAATGAAGAAACCAGATTCAATTGTGAAAAAGCAAGTAAGAGACGTCGATCGCATGCGTTTCCTTGATCAGAATTAAGGAGGTTTTATGCTAAACGAAGAAAGAATTCGATCAATGACGAGGCTGGCAATTTACGAAAATAACGAAGGTAAGAAAACAATACCATTAAGTCATTATTATAAAAGCGATTATGTTAGTAAATCACTGATGAAATCATTTGTATACGGAACTATTTCTTTTGGTATCATGCTTGGAATGTGGATGATTTATCAAATGGATAATGCGAAGAAGAGCTTGTTCGGAGGAAACTTGGAACAGTTTCTGATTCAGATTATTCTTTTGTATTTGATTTTTGTGATATTTTATTTGCTAATCACCTATATTTATGCATCTGTTACTTTTTCTAGAAGCAAGAAAAGTATAAAGAAGTATCAGGCTCTGCTCAAGAAAGTTGAGAAAATGCACGAACGAGAAGGAAAATTACAACCGCCAGTATTTTAAGCGCGGTAAACAGGAGGACCTCTATGGCAAAGTTGCTAGAAATAAAGGCCAAAATTATTCAAATTTTTGAGAAAAATGAAAGTTATGTGTTACCGATCATTCGGTTTATTTTGGCGTTAATTGTATTTACAATGATCAATTCAAAACTAGGATACATGCAAAGAATCGATAATGTTTTTGTAGTCCTAATTCTTGCAGTAATCTGTTCTGTGTTGCCATTAAATGCGACAGTAGTAATGTCTGCATTACTAGTGTTGTTACATTTATATTCTTTAAGCATAGAAGCGTGTGCTGTGGCATTATTATTAATGATGCTAACCTTTTTTCTTTATTTTAGATTTGCACCAAGTAGCGGATATCAGACAATGGCTATGCCAATTCTGTTTCAGTTGAAAACGCCTTATTTTATGCCTATCAAATGTGGACTAACAGGAACGCCATACTCGGTATTATCAGTATTGTGTGGAACGATTCTGTATTATTTTTTAAAGGGTGTTATCTCGAATGAAAAGATTTTCATGTCTTCTACTTCGGTGGGGGGAACATCGAAATTTATTGTGGCAATTAATCAGATCTACTCCGATAGGGAAATGTTTGTTGTTCTGGCGGCTTTTTTATTAACAAGTGTGATTGTGTTTTTGATTCGCAGAATGTCGATTGATCATTCCTGGTCGATTGCGATTTGCGTTGGTCTGGCAGTACAATTTTTAGTGATTCTTGTAGGGAAATTCATGTATGGTAGTGTAAAGGATGTTGTATGGGTTATCTTTGGCATGATTATTTCAACAGTAGTTGCTTTTGGAATTGAATTTTTTATGTTCCATTTGGATTATACAAGAACAGAACGCGTACAGTTTGAGGACGATACTTACTACTACTATGTGAAAGCTGTTCCAAAAGCTTTGGTGCAGTCCAAAGATAAGAAAATTACCCGTATTAACAGACGGGGAGATGAAAAAGAAGAACGATTAACAAAAGATTCCATTGCTGAAGAGTTAGAAATCAATCGGGATTTGTTGAATTAAGGAATAAAGAAGGGATATGGTATGCAGAGTTTTTTACATTCATTTGAAAACTTCTTAAAAAATTATATGTCTTTAGTGCATCTGCCAGATATTACGCCAACAGATATTGTGGAAATGGTGATTATTACATTTCTGATTTATAGCGTAATGGTGTGGATCAAAAATACCAGAGCCTGGATGTTATTTAAGGGGATTCTGGTTATTTTGGGTTTCACTTTGATTGCAGCTATTTTTCAGATGAATACAATTTTGTGGTTGGCAGAAAAGACGATTAGCGTGGGAGTAATTGCGGTCATCATCGTTTTTCAGCCAGAATTACGAAAAGCCCTTGAACAATTGGGAAGAAAGAATTTCTTTTCTTCTTTTTTTACAATGGATTCTCAAAAAAATAATAGTGAACGTTACAGTGAACGAACTGTCAATGAACTCATAAAAGCAACTTTTGAGATGTCAAAAGTGAAAACAGGTGCACTAATTGTTGTGGAGAAGGATATTCACTTATCGGAATATGAACGAACTGGGATTATGATGGATGCGATTCTTACCAATCAGTTACTGATTAATGTGTTTGAACATAATACACCACTGCACGATGGGGCAGTAATTGTTAGAGGCAATCGAATTATTGCGGCAACCTGTTATTTACCACTATCCGACAACCTAGAGTTAAGTAAGGAACTTGGAACAAGACACCGAGCAGCTGTTGGATTAAGTGAAGTGAGTGATTCAACCGTGATTATAGTTTCCGAAGAAACGGGAAAGGTATCAATTGCAGAGGGAGGAAAACTATATCGGGATGTGAATTCAGAGCAATTGAGATCTTCTTTAAAAGGAAATCAAAATAAATTTGACGAAACAAGTAGACTAAGTAAATGGCGAAGGAGGCTAAAACATGATGCAAAAATTATGGGAAAGACTGACAAATAATTTTGCACTAAAGCTGATTTCGGTTATTTTTGCCTGCGTTCTTTGGCTTGTAGTAGTAAATGTTGATAATCCATTAGTTACTCGGTCTTTTAAAGCGATGGCAAAGATTGAAAATGAAGATATTATAACCAATAATGGAAAAGTATTTGAGATTTTAGATGAGAGTCAGATGATTACATTTACAGTGACGGGGCCACGTTCCATAGTAGAGAGGTTATCGGGATCTGATTTTAAGGTTGTAGCTGATATGGATAAAATTCAGTTGGATTACGGACTTGTACCTATTGATGTTACTCCGATTCGCTATGAAAGCCAATTAGATATTGGAGTTAAAATCCCAAATCTTCACGTTAAAATCCAGAATTTAGTGGAACAGCAGTTTGTAGTAACTGGAAATTCAACCGGAACCCCATTGGCAGGATATGCAAAAGGGGATATTTTAGTGCAACCGAATATGATTTCGATTTCTGGTCCGGAAGAAGTGATGAAACGAGTGAAGAAAGCGGTTGCAGCAGTCAACATTGAAGGCGCTTATGCGGAAAAGACAGAGGCAGTGATACCTGTATTAGTTGATGAAGAGGGAAAACAGTTGGATATGACCAATGTTACAATCACTCCAAAGTCCGTTACAGTCCGTGCTGAAATACTGGAAACCAAGAAAGTGTCAATAACCGTTAAACCACAGGGAACTGTTGCAGCTGGATATGTGTATAATGGTGTGGATTGTTCTCCAACTTCCGTTACAGTAAAAGGTACAAAAGAAGAACTTGAGAAGTTTACAGAATTATTGCTTCCGTCTACAGAGATGGATATATCCGGAGCGAAAACGGATGTTGAGAAGGTGGTCAATGTATCACAATATTTACCAGAAGGAGTGGAGTTGGTAGATCCTGAACTTACGACTGCAATCATTACGGCGAAAATTGCGGCACTCGACTCAAAAGTATTGACATTAGAAATGAAAAATATTACGATATTAAATCTTCCAGCGAATTACATGTTAAAATTTGAAGAGAGTTCGGTGAAGGTAACGATAAAAGGTCAAAAAGCAGTTTTGGATGCTTTTACGATAAATGATTTAACAGCGCAGCTCGATTTAACTGGTGTATCAAAGGGGAGTGTTCGACTTGATCTGAAATTGATTCTTCCGACAGGGATTGAACCAGATGGAATTGTGAAAATTAGCGCTACTGTAGTAGAGAGCACGGATAGTGGAAATGCTGCAGGGAATTAACGGAGGATGGAATGAGTAGGTTATTTGGAACAGATGGAGTAAGAGGAATCGCGGGCAAAGAGTTAACTGTGAAATTGGCAATGGATCTAGGATCGGCTGGGTCGATTGTGCTAACAAGGGAAAATGCTCATAAACCTGTAATTATAGTTGGATGTGATACACGAGTGTCCGGAGATATGCTTGCAAATGCACTGATGGCAGGTATATGTTCCGTTGGAGCGGATGCGATTTATGTAGGTGTTGTACCGACACCAGCAGTTGCGTATTTGACCAGACTTTATCATGCAGATGCGGGTGTTGTTATTTCAGCATCTCATAATCCTGCAGAATTTAATGGAATTAAATTTTTTGATCAAAACGGCTATAAATTACCAGATGCAGTGGAAGATGAAATTCAAGAATTGATTCAGAGTGATTTTGAAGGTGTGGAGTGGGCGAGTGGAAAAAATGTTGGCTGCATCCAATATCGTTTTGATGCGGTTCACGATTATGTTCGTTATGCGAAGGAAGCGGTAAATATAGATCTTTCTGGTTTGAAGCTGGTGATTGATTGTGCAGAGGGAGCTTCCTATATCAGCTCTGTTGAGGCATTAAGAGGATTGGGAGCAGAGGTGGTTGCAATTCATACTAGCCCAGATGGAAAGAATATTAATGCGAAGTGTGGTTCCACTCACATGGAAGAACTATCGGAGCGAGTTGTAGAAGAGGGAGCAAATCTTGGACTCGCATTTGATGGAGATGCAGACCGTATGCTTGCTGTCGATGAAAATGGTAACTTAGTTGATGGAGATCAGCTGATGGCGATTTGCGGAATCTATATGAAATCCAAAGGGAAATTAAAGCAGGATACCATCGTTGGAACGGTCATGAGTAACCTAGGATTTTCTATTATGGGAAGAGAACAGGAAATTCAGATTGAGCGGACCGCTGTTGGGGATCGTTATGTATTAGAACTGATGAAAGAGAAAGGATATAATATTGGTGGGGAACAATCTGGCCATATTATTTTCCTTGATGAGAATACAACAGGAGATGGATTGTTAAGCGCATTACATGTATTACAGGTCATCGTAGAAACAGGTAAGACGCTTTCTGAACTTGCAAATGTGATGACGGTATTACCTCAGGCGTTGGTAAATGCGACAGTTACCAATGAAATGAAGCATAATTACATGTGCAACCCAGTGATTGCAAAAGCAATTCAGGATTTGGAAGATAAATTTGCACAGGAGGGTCGGGTGCTAATTCGTCCTTCTGGTACAGAACCGTTGGTGCGAGTGATGATTGAAGGAAAAGATCAATCAGTCATTGAACAGGAAGCTCGATGTCTGGCAGAATTAATTATGGAACAGGCAAAGGCTTAGGAGGTCAGAGTGGTTAGCGAAAAAATTTGTATTGTGAATCCAACAGGTTTCCAGATGCTGATTGCGGAACAGATTTGTAATCTTGCAAAAGAATATGAAAGTGAAATTCTTTTTTTGAAAGATAATTCGATTACAAATGCCAAGAGTATTTTGAGTATTTTAGGTTCTGGAATTCATCCAAAAGACGAAATCGAATTGCGATGTCATGGCTGTGATGAAAAGCAGGCGTTGGCGGATGTGTTGAAACTGCTTAAAATTTGGAATCAGTAACTATATGGGAATTTGACTTTAGTCAAATTCCCAATTGTGCGTTTTGTGTAAAATGTAGAAAAAGTAAACAGGTTAGACACATTTTTTTAACATGTGGGCATCGAGAAAGGCTTGTTTTTTGTGGGGAATTGATGTAATATTTAGGTTGTTATTTTCTGGGGACGAGTTAGAAAGAATGGAGGACAATATGTCAAAGAAGAGACCTTTAACAAGAAAACAAAGAAGAAAGAGGAAAATCATCCTATTCGCATTTGAAATCATAGTATTGCTCATTTTAATCGCAGTTTTGGTTGTTGCAATGAAGATGGGTAAGATTAATCGACAAGATATAAGTGAGAAAGAGATTAAGAACAATGATGTAGATAAGTCAACAACAAAGGCAATGGAAAAGTACACCACCTTTGCATTGTTCGGATTGGATAACCGTACAAATGGATCATACGATTCTGGTAATGCGGATAGTATCATGGTTGTAAGTATTGATAATAAAACAAAAGAGGTAAAGATTGCATCGGTTTATCGTGACAGTTTTATGAAGATTGATAATGATTCTTATTCAAAAATCAATGCGGCTTATGCACAGGGCGGAGCAAAGCAAATGCTTCAGGCATTGGATCGAAACCTGGATCTTCATATTACGGATTATGTGGCAGTAGACTGGTATGCGTTAGCAAAATCAGTTGATTTACTAGGTGGCATTAAGGTAGAGGTAACAGCTGGGGAAGCAAATCTGATTAATCAGTATATTTATGAAGCAGAAAAGACTACTAAGATTAAATCACATAATGGTAAAGTAGTTGCAGGTATGAATACCTTAGATGGTATTCAGGCACTGAGTTATGCACGTATCCGTCACATTGGTAATGACTTCCAGCGTACAGAAAGACAAAGAACCGTTGTGAATGCAATGCTTGTAAAAGCTAAATCTGCTGGAGTGGGTACCCTACTTTCGATTATAGATGAAATTATGGAAAAAATATCGACCAGTATGAGTTATGGAGAAATGGCTTCCCTTGCAAAGGATGTTATGAGTTATTCGATTGGAGAGACAACAGGATTCCCATATTATCATAAAGGAATGACAGTAGGACGTAATGGAGACTGTTTAGTTCCTGCAGATTTGTTAAATAATGTTTCTAAATTACATGGATTTTTGTTTGAAAACGAAAGTTATATTCCATCTAGTCAATTGAAAACGATTAATGATTATATTATTCGTCAGACGGGTGTGAAATATACTCCACCAACAAAAGACGATGATGGAAATTAAAAAGCAAAGACAATAAAGCAAAGACAATTAAGGAGGTTTCCTATGTGTGGAATTGTAGGTTATATAGGTGAGGAACAGGCTGCTCCGGTACTATTGGATGGCCTCTCAAAATTAGAGTACAGAGGATATGATTCATCAGGTATTGCTGTGTATGATGGTCAGTCTATTCATGTTCAGAAAGCAAAAGGACGTTTGAAAATATTAAGTGACTTAACCCATGAAGGAGAACTATTACCAGGATGTATGGGAATCGGTCATACCAGATGGGCGACACATGGCGCTCCAAATGATGTGAATGCACATCCACATTACAATGAAGATGAGACCATAGCAGTAGTTCATAACGGAATTATTGAGAACTATCTTAAAATCAAAGAAAAGTTAATTGCAAAAGGTTATAAATTTCAGTCCGAAACAGATACAGAAGTAGTGGCACAATATCTGAGCTACTTGTATAAAGGTGATCCAATTGAAGCGATTACAAAATTAATGCATCGTGTAGAAGGTTCTTATGCGTTGGGCATCATTTTCCAGGATCAGCCAGATAAGCTTTATGCAGTAAGAAAAGACAGTCCATTGATTGTTGGTAAAGGCAAACGCGGTAATTTAATTGCTTCTGACGTTCCAGCGATTTTGAAACATTCCAGAGATGTATTTTATATTCAGAACGAAGAAATAGCAGTGATGCAAAAAGATCAGATTTTATTTTATAACGTGGATGGAGAAGAAATTCAAAAAGAATCTTCGAAAATTGAATGGGATCTGAATGCTGCAGAAAAAGACGGCTACGAGCATTTTATGTTAAAAGAAATGTATGAGCAGCCAAAGACGGTTCGCGATACAGTTAGCCCAAGATTAAAAGAGGGCCAGATTGTAATCGAAGAGCTTGGCATGACGGATGAAGATATTTTAAGAATCAAGAAAATTATTATCGTGGCATGTGGATCCGCATATCATACGGGTGTAACTGCAAAATACGTTTTTGAAGGAATGGCAAGAATTCCAGTTGAAGTAGATGTTGCAAGTGAATTTAGATATCGAAATCCAATTTTAGAAGAAGGCACATTAGTAGTTGTGGTAAGCCAGTCTGGTGAAACTGCAGATACTTTAGCTGCACTTAGACTTGCAAAGAGCAAAAATATTGCTACATTAGGTATTGTAAATGTTGTTGGAAGTAGTATTGCTCGTGAAGCAGATAAAGTAATGTATACATGGGCTGGACCTGAAATTGCTGTTGCAACAACCAAAGCATATACAGCTCAGCTTGTTGCACATTATTTGTTAGCATTAAAATTCGCACAGGTTCGTAAAACCGTTACGGATGCAGAAGTGAGTGAAATGCTGAAAGACATTCAGGAATTACCACAGCAGATTGAAATGTTACTAAATAATAAAGATCACATTCAACGATTTGCAAATCGCTATCTTGCAGCACAAAGTGTATTCTTTATTGGACGTGGAATTGATTATTCCATTGCGATGGAAGGATCTTTAAAATTAAAAGAAATATCATATGTTCATTCAGAGGCATATGCTGCTGGTGAATTGAAGCACGGAACCATCTCCTTGATTGAAGAGGGTACTCTTGTTGTGGCAATTGCAACACAGGAGGACTTGTACCAAAAAACACAGAGTAATATTACAGAAGTAAAATCCAGAGGAGCTTTTGTGATGGCGGTTACTAATTCTGAAAATGTTGCAATGGAAAGTGTCGCAGATTTTGTGATTTATGTTCCATCAACAAATAAATATTTTACGAATTCACTAGCAATTATTCCTTTACAGTTATTTGGGTATTATATTTCAATTGGAAAAGGATGCGACGTAGATAAACCGAGAAATTTAGCGAAATCTGTGACTGTAGAATAAGTACACATTTTTCTCGATTTTTCTTCACAGTTCAAACACATTCAAAAGATAAACTCATTATATGAACTGACAAGGAGGAATTTCAGATGGATGACTTTGATAATTATTATGGACGTACTCAATCGGATGGTGCAAATAGCAACGAAGATAAAGAAGCAGATGCAACACAGAGTGATTCTTTTTATTCTTACAGCTATGTAAACCAGGGAGATAAACATTCTCCATACGATGAACCAAAGAAACGGGAGAAAAAGAGTTTTGGATCAACCGTAATGAAATGTATCGCCATTGCACTAATTTTTGGATTGGTATCCGGCGGTGTATTTAGCGGAGTGGTTCGCATTACGGGTGCTAATACCAAAGTGAAGACTGTTTATTATGGAAATAAGGAATCCGAAGGAGTGACGAGTACATCAACAAGTACTACAAAGCTTGTGACGGACGTTTCAGGTATTGTAAGTCAAGTAATGCCAGCAATTGTGGCAATTACCAATACAAGTGAGAAAGAGATCAGTGGATTTTTTGGCCAGACTCAAAGTCAGCCGGAACGTTCCAGTGGTTCTGGGATTATTATTGGACAGGATGAAGAACAACTATTGATTGTAACAAATAATCATGTTGTAAAAGATGCAGACAGCTTAACAGTTAGTTTTATTGATAATAAGATTGCAAAAGCAACTGTAAAAGGAACTTCTCCAAGTACGGATCTTGCAATTGTTTCCGTTGATATTAGTAGTCTTTCTTCTGACACACTGAATTCAATTAAAGTTGCGGTTATGGGTGATTCCACCTCCTTAAAAGTAGGAGAGCCAACAATTGCGATTGGAAATGCATTAGGATATGGTCAGTCGGTTACGACAGGCGTTGTAAGTGCAGTAAACCGAAAGATCACCGTAGAAGATGTGACTTGTACCGTGATTCAGACAGATGCCGCAATTAACCCTGGAAACAGTGGTGGAGCATTACTAAATACAAAAGGTGAAGTAATTGGAATTAATTCATCGAAATATGCAGATTCAGAGGTGGAAGGAATTGGTTTTGCAATTCCAATCTCAGATGCTCAGCCAATTATTGACAAGTTGATTACAAAAAAAGCGGTAGATGAAAAAGATCAGGCATATCTTGGTATTTATGGTGTGGATGTATCGGATGAGGTTTCCGCAGTCTATAAAATGCCAGTTGGCGTGTATGTTACTCAGGTTGTATCTGGTTTAGCTGCTGAGGAAGCAGGAATCAAAGCAGGAGACGTTATTACAAAATTTAACGGCGAGACAGTGAAGACAATGGAAGAACTACAAGAGCAATTACAGTACAATAAAGCTGGTGATAAAGTTTCCATTACCGTTCAACGATCGGAAAATGGTCAGTACCAGTCAGAAACAATTAAAGTAAAATTAAGTAAAGTAACCGATAAGAAAAATTAAGCGGGAAATGATATTTTTTAAAAGCGTAAAGTGGAAAAAAACTTTACGCTTTTTTTATGTATTTTTTTACAAAAAGGTGTTATGATGACTTCATTGGGAAATACAGTTACAAGCAAACAGGAGGAAGGAAATGAAACAAAGACTAGAACAACTTAGAAGTGAAATGAAACAGAGGAATATTTCGGTTTATGTAATTCCTACATCGGATTTTCATGAATCTGAATATGTAGGAGATTATTTTAAAGCCAGAAAATATATGACTGGATTTACAGGGTCTGCTGGTACCGCTGTAGTTGGACTCACAGAAGCGGGATTATGGACAGATGGCAGATATTTTATACAAGCTGAGCGTCAGCTTGAAGATTCTGGATTTGAGTTATATCGCATGGGCGAAGAAGACGTGGAAGAGATTCAGGATTTCATTCGGAGAAATTTGACTGCTGGTTCGAAACTGGGATTTGACGGACGTGTAGTCAATACTAAACTAGGACTGGAGTTTGGAGAAATTGCGCAGGATGTGAATGCTAGTCTTCATACAAATGAGGATTTGGTTGATCTAATCTGGACAGACAGACCTGCTCTTTCAAAGGAACCAGCTTTTGTACTAGAGGAATGTTATGCGGGTGAAAGCGTACAGAGCAAGTTGAAGCGTGTGCGTGAAGAAATGATGAATAAGAAGGCAACTTTACATGTAATCAGTAGTTTGTATGACATTGCCTGGTTATTGAATATCAGAGGCAATGATATCCACTGTGTCCCTGTTGTGTTATCTTTTTTAATTGTGCAACAGGATTCTTGCATTCTTTTTGCAAATGAAGATGCAATTCAGCCACAGGTACAGACACATTTAAAGGAAAGCAATGTAATCGTAAGACCTTACGAAGAAGTTTATCAATATTTACCTACGATTTCGAAAGATGAAGTAGTATGGTTTACGAAGAACGTATCGAATTATAATCTCCATCAGTCCATTCCAGCGGAAAATGAAATCATTGATCTGGCTACTCCATGTATCAAAATGAAGTCGATCAAGAATGAAATAGAGCTGAAGAATATTGAACAGGCACATATTAAGGACGGAGTTGCTGTTACGAAATTTATGTTCTGGTTAAAGAATACGATTGGAAAAGAGACCATTACTGAGTTGTCTGCACAGACTATTTTGGAAGAATATAGAGAACAGCAGGAACTTTATATGGGACCAAGTTTTGATACGATCAGTGCATATGGTTCCAATGCTGCTATGATGCACTATTCGGCGTCACAGGAAAGTAATGCAACTCTTCATACTTGCGGGATGCTCCTGGTGGATTCAGGTGGTCACTATTTGGAAGGTTCAACAGATATCACAAGAACTTTTGTACTAGGTGACATAACAGATGAGGAAAAGAAGGATTTCACTTGTGTGGCTCGCGGAATGTTAAATCTATCTGCTGCAAAATTTTTGTATGGATGTACAGGAATCAATTTAGATATTCTTGCTCGTGGTCCAATGTGGAATCGAAATATTGATTATAAATGTGGAACGGGACATGGAATTGGATATATGTTAAATGTTCATGAAGGTCCGAATGGTTTCCGCTGGAGAGTTGTTCCTGAAAGAAATGATAGTGCAATATTAGAAGAGGGAAATGTTACCACAGATGAACCAGGAATTTATCTGGAAGGAAAATATGGAATTCGATTAGAAAATGAATTGGTTTGCCGCAAGGGTGAAAAGAATGAGTATGGTCAGTTTATGTATTTTCAGACGGTGACTATGGCACCTATTGATCTAGATGGAATCGATCCAGAAGAGATGACGAAGTCGGAGAGAGAGATTCTGAATCAGTATCATAGAAATGTTTTTGAAACAATTTCACCTTATCTAACAATTGAGGAAGCAAACTGGTTGAAACAGTATACCAGAGCGATTTAGGATTGAGAACCGGAAGAATAATTCTTCCGGTTTTTTTAATCGGATTTAATCCTTGAATTTTGCTTCTAAATGAAGGATAATAAAACAAAAGGCTAGGCAGGTGAAAATCTATGGCAGAAGATAAGTTTTCTGTGGATCGGGGAGAAATCAATCAGTTTATAGAGATGCGCATGGGTATGGAATCATCACAGGTCATTGAGGTGTGTAATCGTTGGATCACGAATAGTGATAACGAAGGCGATGATTACAGGCAGATGCTTGGATATTATTATATGACGGAAGTATATGTGCGAACGGAACTAGTTTATGATAAAGATGATATTCAAGGGTGGATCCAAGAAGGCGTTCTTTTATGTGAAAAGAATGAATTCTGGGATTATTTAGTTCGTTTTTATAACCTTCGAGGATCTTTTTTTTCCTGGTTCGAAGATTATGTTACTGCAATAGAGACCTTTCAAGAAGCCTTACAATTGTGCAAGATTCATGGTTTTGATGAGCTACGTGGAAAACTGATTGGGAATATTGCGATTGTATATATTTTTGTTGAAGATTATCAGGAAGCAGTGGAATATTTACTGGAGTCCATCAATTCTCCTCAGGATGCAGAAGTGGAATTGAATTTCTGGAATACGGTGAATATCTATTTTTATCTGGCAACCGCTTATCTAGAGCTTGGAGAGATCGAGATGGCATATCGCTGCCAATTGGATATTGAGAACCTGATCGAGGGAAGAGGCGCGAATGAATATTTTCGCTTTGGAGTTTTAATTTTATTTGGAAAAGTCGCATTTGAACGGAAAGATATGGATGGACTTGGAAGAATCATCGAGTTGTTATTAGATACCAAAGAACGATTTCAGTATGCCGGAATTTATGATAAAGAGTCCTATGCCTACATTAAACTGTTATATCAGTATCAGGAACAGTGCAAGAAGCCTTTGTTTGATGAAATTGAGCGAGTTTTAATGAAGATGAAGGAGACTTATGAGGATGAGCCTACGATTAGACAACTCAGAAGATTTTATCAGGAACTGCTAAAGTTCTATCAAAGAACCAATCAGTGTGAAGAGTATCGGAAATATGCGCAACTGTTAATTGAAATAATAGAACAGGATTCCTATGAATCTGGAGAAAATCTGTTGGATGTAGTGCGTGTACGTGGACAGATAAAACAGCTAAAGATCAAACAATATAAAGAAAAGTTACGGAAAAAACAGTTGGATCATCAATCGAAACATGACGAACTGACAGGCCTTTTTAATCGGCGCGGACTGGAGTATTACGCGGAGCTATGGATGGAACAAGGAAGTTTAGAACAAAAGAATTATGGAGTTGGAATTATCGATGTGGATAAATTCAAGAAAATAAATGATGAGCAGGGTCATTTGCGAGGTGATGAATGTCTTGCGATTCTAGGTAGAATTATTTTGGAGACGCAGACAGATCAAATTGTTGCAGCCAGATATGGTGGGGATGAGTTTGTGGTGTTGTTATATGATTTTACAAACGATGAAATCGAAGAATATGCGAAGAAGGTGCAACAAAGAATTCGCGATTTGGATGCAGGATTTACCATTTCTCAAGGGTACGCAAACATTATTCCTCAAATTCAAATGAAACAGTGGGATTATATGACGAGAGCGGATGAAATGCTGTATCAGGTAAAGAAACAAAATGGTAATCATTTTAAGGTATATAGGAGAGAACAATGAACGAGCTGACTGAATATTATGGAATTCAAATACCAACAGAATATTATTCGGAAATCGAGAAATTAGATACTCAAATTCAAGTATCACAGCTGAAAGAGATTTATTATAATGGCGAAGTGATCGTTGACCATATACCAATGAAATACCAGCAGTATCGAGAAAGAATCGTTGGAATCGTTTACTATTACTACGCTTTTTGTGCCATGATAAATGAAAATCAGGAGGCGGCATGGACTTATATTATTAAAGCGTTGGGTTATGTTCAGGGAGAAGGAACCACCCAGATGCTGACAAAGATCTATTTACTTCTTGGTGATATTGCACTTTTTTATGGAGATCAGACGAGTGCAATAGAAAGTTATCTTTCTGTTTTGGAACTATGTGAAGGGGAGAACTGGGTAGAAGAAAAAGTAAGAGCATATTTTCAGTATGGTAGAATTATGATGGATTATAGTCATTTTGAACAGGCGGTGGACTCTTATGAAAAAGGTCTAAAGGATTGTTCGGGAGAACTAATTTCCAGATTGGGCGAGACAATTTATTTGAGAACGACTGGTGGTTTGATTATATGCTATTGGAAATTAAAAAAGGATGATCTGGCTGAAAAATACTTGGATCAATTGGAAGAAGAGCAGAAATTTCGATTGAAAGGTCCGGAAATGGATTTTGAGATTAAATGTTTGAAATTAATACGTTCGTTGAAACATGAGAAGCAGGAAGAAGCATCCATTCTGGAAAGAGAGACGTTGGAACTACTTCCTACTTGGAAGCCTGAACGAGCTTCCAAAGCAGCAACGATTTTGATTTTAAAATTCTTGCTTTTACAAAAAAGAGATTTATATCTTACTCGTTTTTTTGATTTGATTGAGAAGCAGGAAGAGTCTGAAGTGATGGATAGAATGAAAGACTGGATCGCAGAAATCCGTTTTGCTTATTATTTAAATAGTGGAGACTGCACAGATCTCTATGAGGCAGGGGAAGAATTACTAGTTCAGGGAGAACGACATAAAATGGATAGACGGAATTCTTTCCATCGTTTGAGCAGCATGAGAGCGGAA
>JAGOGN010000114.1 GCA_017996675.1 Lachnospiraceae bacterium
AAATTACTGCTCGCTGATGAGCCAACAGGTAATTTGGATAGCACAAATGCATGGGATATCATGAAACTCTTAGATGAGATTAACCAAAGAGGTACCACAGTTTTGGTGGTTACACATAATCTGGAGATTGTGGAGGCTATGAAAAAAAGGGTTATTACATTAAAGAAAGGCGTCATTGTAAGCGATGAACGAGCAGGTGATCCGTATGACGCATATTAGTACTTTTTTTTATGTTTTAAAACAGGGAATTATCAATATATTAAGAAATAAAATGTTTTCTCTTGCCTCAATTGCGACGATGTCCGCATGTATCTTTTTGTTTGGATTATTTTTCGCTATCGTTCAAAATTTCCAGTACATTGTAAAAGGTGCAGAATCAAGCGTGGTGGTAACGGTATTTTTTGAACCTGGGACTACGGAAGAACGAATTAAGGAAATTGGTCAGGCTATAGAAAAAAGGCAGGAAGTTTCGAAAATCGAATTTGAAAGTGCTAAGGAAGCCTGGGAAGAGTACAAAAAGGTTTATTTTAAAGGTTCGGAAGAAATGGCTGCTGGATTTGCACAGGATAATCCGCTTGCGAATTCTGCAAATTACCAAATATATATGAATGATGTATCAAAGCAACCAGGATTAGTAACTTATCTGGAGTCGATCGAAGGTGTAAGGCAGGTTAATAAGTCAGAGATGGCTGCTCATACATTGTCGGATTTCAATAAATTGGTGGGATATATATCTATTGGCATAATTGCTATTCTATTGTTGGTTGCTATTTTTCTAATTAACAATACGATTACAGTTGGAATCGGTGTACGACGTGAAGAAATTGCGATTATGAAATTAATCGGAGCGACAGACTTTTTTGTGCGAGCGCCGTTTATTGTGGAAGGTGTATTGATTGGGCTACTTGGTTCGGCAATTCCATTGGCTATTCTGTACGTTCTGTATGAGAAAATTGTAATATATATCAGCACAACATTTAAATTTTTAAATAATATCATGTCATTTCTTTCTACAGGACGTATTTTTAGCGTGTTGACTCCGGTTGCTTTGCTTTTAGGACTGGGAATAGGATTTGCGGGAAGTATCATGACAATACGTAAACATTTGAAGGTGTGAGAAAGAAGGGCATTATATGGACGAAAATTTTAATCTAAATTTGTTAGAAGAGAAGCATTTAAAACGTAAAAATTTTTGGAAGATGTTTGCGTGTGGACTTTTTGCTGCGTTATTATCTTCAGCACTCACCATCGGTATTTTGGTGTACACAGGTGAACTTTCCATGCTTCCTAAAGCAAGCGCAAAGGCAAAAGAAAATGTATTAAATGAAGATGTGCAAAATAAAATTGGTCAGGTTCTTGGAATCATGGAACATTATTATTATGAGGATATTGATCAGAAGAAATTAGCAGAAGGTCTATATGCTGGATTGGTAAACTCGTTAGAAGATCCTTATTCTACTTATTTTTCTGCAGAAGAATATACGAGTTACAAAGCAAGTGCAACCGGAAAGTACTGCGGTATTGGAGCTGTTTTAAGCCAAAGTGAAAAAACGAAAGTTGTCACAATAGTTCGTGCATACGAGGGCACTCCAGCTGCACAAGCTGGTTTGAAAGCAGGAGACGTGATTGTTTCTGTAGATGGTATCGAAGCTACAAGTATGGAGCTTTCTGAATTTGTAACCCATATTAAAGGCGACGAAGGAACCAGCGTGCATGTAGTGATTCAGCGTGAAGGCGAAAGTAAGAAATTGAGCTTTGACATAACCAGAAAGCAAATTGAAGTGCCTACTGTAACTTCCAAAATGCTGGAAGATAAAATTGGATACATTGCAATCACAGAATTTGGTGATAAAGATGTTACAGCAAAACAATTTTCAGAAGCTCTTACAGCTCTAAAAAAAGATGGAATGAAAAAATTAATTATCGATGTGAGAGATAATCCTGGTGGAATGCTGGATACAGTATCAGAAATGTTATATCAGATTCTTCCAAAAGGAACAGTTGTTTATACTCAGGATAAAAATGGAAATAAAGAGGTTTATCAGTCTAATGACAATGATGAGTTAAATATGCCATTAGTGGTATTGGTAAATGGAAACAGTGCCAGCGCATCTGAAATTTTTGCAGGAGCGGTTAAGGATTATAAATATGGTACACTGATTGGAACAAAAACTTTTGGAAAAGGAATAGTGCAGGTGTTAATTCCGTTGACAGATGGAAGCGCTGTTAAAGTTACAATGGCAAAATATTTCACACCAAATGGCAACTATATTCATAAAAAGGGAATTGAACCAGATATTAATCTAGAGTATAGCTATACAGGCGATAAAGATCAGCCGTATGATATGATGAAAGATAATCAGGTCTTAAAAGCAATCGAAGTACTAAAACAAAAATAAGAGAGTGGGTGATTTAGTGGTAGAGTATGAACAGTTGAAATTTGAATTGTTATCATTTCAGAAACCGCTGATTGAATTGAGGGATTCACTTTGACTTAGCGTCAAAGGAAAGACGTATTGTAGAACTTGAAAAATCAATGGAGGAATCTGGATATTGGGACGACAACGAACGTAGTGCATCTGGAATGAGAGAGCTAAAAGAATTAAAAGCTGATGTGGATTGTTTTCACAATTTAAAAGAACTCTATGAAGAAATTGATACATTGATTGCAATGGGTGATGAAGAAAAAGATTTGTCACTTTTGCAAGAAGTCAAAGATGAGTTAGTGAATCTGACAAATAAATGCGAACAAATGAGAGTAAAGACATTATTGTCTGGGGCGTATGATAAGGATCATGCAATCGTGAATTTGCATGCGGGCGCTGGAGGAACAGAGGCTTGTGACTGGTGTGAGATGTTATACCGAATGTATAGTCGATGGGCCGATTCTCACGGATATCAGACACAGGTACTGGATTATCTTGGCAATGATGAAGCAGGAATTAAATCAATCACATTTGAGGTGCAGGGTGAGAATGCCTTTGGATATTTAAAATCCGAAAGAGGGGTTCACCGTTTGGTTAGAATATCTCCGTTTAATGCGGCTGGAAAAAGACAAACATCATTTGTATCCTGCGATGTGATGCCTGATATTGAAGAAGAAATTGATATTGAAGTTAAAGATGATGATATCCGAATTGATACATACCGTTCTAGCGGAGCGGGTGGTCAGCATATTAATAAAACTTCTTCTGCAATTCGAATCACGCATTTTCCATCTGGAATTGTAGTGCAATGCCAAAACGAGCGTTCTCAGCATATGAATAAAGAGAAGGCAATGCAGATGTTGAAAGCAAAATTATTTTTGTTAAAGCAGGAAGAGAATGCTATGAAGTCGGCGGATATCAGAGGAGAAGTAACAGATATTGGATTTGGAAACCAAATTCGTTCTTATGTAATGCAACCCTATACGTTAGTGAAAGATCAACGTACTGGAGAAGAAAGTGGAAATGTATTTGGAGTATTAGATGGGGATTTGGATCATTTTATGAATGCGTATTTAAAATGGCAAGCATTGAAAGAGGAATAGAATAATGGAAAATACTTCAGAATATTATGTAGTAAAAGGAAATGCAATTCCAGAAGTACTGCTAAAAGTTGCAGAAGCAAATCGACTTCTGGATTCAGGAAGCGCAGCGTCTATTCAGGATGCAGCTGCGATGGTTGGAATCAGCAGAAGTTCATTCTATAAGTATAAAGATTCGATCGCACCATATCATAAAACGAAACAAGGTAAAACCGCAACGCTGGTAATTCAGATGGCAGATAAACCAGGAATGTTTTTAGATGTTTTAAAAACGATAGCTGCTTATCAGATGAATGTCATTACTATTCATCAGAGCGTTACTGTGAATGGTGTTGCAAATCTAATGCTTACGGTACAGGCGCAGAATGAAGAAGAAAATGTCTTGAAGATTGTTGATGAGATTGGACATAAGAATGGAATCCATTACATAAAAATAATTTCAAAGGAGTAAGAGCTGAATATGTTAGTGGTTAAAAAATTTGGCGGTACTTCGGTCGGAAACCCTGAAAGAATAAAGAAAGTTGCGCAAAAATGTGCACAAGCATATCACGAGGGTCAGGATCTGGTTGTTGTATTATCAGCTATGGGTCAGGTGACAGATGAGCTGATTGCGTTGGCAAATCAAATTAATCCGAATGCACCAAAACGAGAAATGGATGCACTGCTTACAACAGGAGAGCAAACATCAGTTGCTCTTATGGCGATGGCGTTGGATTCATTGAATATACCTGCAGTGTCTTTAAATGCCTTCCAGGTTCCAATGCTAACAACCATGGATTATGGAAATGCTCGATTGAAAAAAATTGATTCTGGTCGAATTTTAAGAGAAATTGAGAGCAGAAAGATCGTGTTAGTAACAGGATTTCAGGGCGTTAATAAATTAGAAGATGTAACGACACTTGGAAGAGGTGGTTCAGATACGACCGCTGTAGCGCTTGCTGCCGCTTTGCACGCAGATGCATGCGAAATCTACACAGATGTAGATGGCGTTTATACAGCAGATCCTAGAATTGTACCAGGAGCCAAGAAATTAAATGAAATTTCATATGATGAAATGTTGGAATTGGCATCGATTGGTGCACAGGTTCTACATAATCGATCGGTTGAACTGGCAAAAAAATATGGTGTGACGCTTGTTGTAAAGTCAAGCCTTACGGAGGGGACAGGTACATTGGTAAGGGAGGAAACTGGAATGGAAAACATGATGGTTAGCGGCGTTGCTGCAGATCAAAATACAGCGAAAATTGTTGTGACCGGCGTAAAGGATGAACCAGGAAGTGCATTTCGACTGTTTGATCTTTTGTCAAATAACAGCATTAATGTGGACGCGATTTTACAAACAGGTGGAGAATCAGGAAAACAGGAAATCGCTTTAATTGTGGCAAGAGATTTTTCGAAAAAAGCTGTTGCTCTTATTGAAGAGAATAAAGCGAAACTCAAAATTGAAGGAGTGTCCAGCGACGAAACGGTTGCAAAAATATCAGTAGTTGGAGCTGGTATACAAAGTAATCCAGGAGTAGCGGCAAAAATGTTCGAGGCACTATACAGTGCTGGAATAAACATCGAGATGATCGCTACAAGCGAAATCAGAATTACTGTAATTATAAAAGAGACAGATATGGAAAAGGCAGTACGAACGGTACATGATGCATTGGTAGATTAAAAAAAGGCTATCGCGTTGATGATGCGATAGCTTTTTTCTTGTATAAAAGTAATTAGTATTCCATCATTGGTCCCATTTCTTCATCCATTCTTTTTTGGGTTTCAATGCGTTCATC
>JAGOGN010000115.1 GCA_017996675.1 Lachnospiraceae bacterium
CAAGAATTCCCTCATGCTGTAATCTTCCAGCTACAATACAAGGGTGAATACCAATCGACTTTGCAAAATCAATAATATCATTGTCAGTAGTATATTTTGAAGGGGCAAACTTTCTTAACGCTGCTGGTGGAATCAAATAATTAGAAGCAAAAACATCTGCCTCATCCTCAAGCTGCTTATTCACTTCGATCATTTCCTTTTCAGAATAACTAATAAATGTAGTTTTGGTTTTTTTCTGAAGTACATGCTTAATCTCGTGGAAAAGTGAAAACCAAAAAATGTCCGCATCCAGTCGTCTATTATTCATAGCCAAAACAACCCGCTCCTCATTGATCCATTTTACAGCCCCATTCACTCCAGAATTTTTTAAGTTGGGCAATAAAACAAACGCGACTCCACATTCTGCAAATACCTGTATCATTTTAGGAAAAAAAATCTCAGGCTCCTGACAATTCATGCTTCTTAGCTCTGGCAAAAAAGATTTTAACCTTTCTGCGTTATAAGCTTTTGTTTCAATCTTTTGAGAAAAATTAATGGCGGTTTGCACCCAAGCTCTGGAATTTATGATGTTCTTCTCATTAGAGGAACTAATTCCCGTTCTGTAATTCACTAAAAAATCTGGCGTCATCATGATTCTTAAATCTGATACTTTGAAAAATTTACATAAATTGATTATCTTATCATTCGTTGTTTTCGTAGTCGAAAGTCCTACAACATCAACAAAATACTTATAGTCAATCAATCTTGCTAAGTATGCCTGTTCATCAAAATCTCTTTCTTTTTGAATTTCAATTACTTTTTTATCAAAAGCACTTTGTAAATTCAGCCATACCTCTTCACCTGTTCCCATCATAACAGATAACTTCTTAGCCAAATCATTTGAAATATTTGCCTGCCCATTAATCAAACAGCTGAGTGTTTTAGTTGTCGTTCCTAATCTTGTCGCAAACTCAACTTGAGTAATTTCCATGTCTTCGATTATATCTGCAATATAGTAACCAGGATGAAATGCAACCAACTCTTTATATTCTGTTACATTACTCATAATGATTTGACACCTCCGTTACTTTTATTATTTTAATCATCTTACATTGCTCCATAATGTCACCGTTAACAATTTCGACTTCATTTTCATCGCAAGGAATCATGGTCACACGGTATCCCGTATTCCCAAGTCTGATACTCCATTCATCTTTTCTGTCCCCCTTTAAATGTTCAAATCTAAAAGGCGGGTAATTCGCTATATCTAATAATGAATTAGCGTTCCTAATAAAATTTTCTGCAGCTTCCAGCTTTTTCTTGACTTGTTCTGAATATCTCCACTGTTTCTTGTATTCAGAGCAAAACTGCTTCTTCACAGTTTCATTCTTATACAATATGGTCATGCTCAATTTATTCTACTCAGCTCCTTGCTTTTCTCTAACTTTTTGGTAATTAAATTATACATCAACCGTAATGATTTATCAATATTTTTCGTTACCTTTTTGGTAATCATTTTATGCTTTTTGTGTGACCATATACCTTATCCATCGAACAGCGTGCAAAAATCCACCGTTTTATATAGACGATGGATTTTCGAGACGTATTCTATTATTGCGCTCTTAGCCATTCATCTCCGCGATTCTTATTAACTCCTCATCTTTCTGCATACGAACTGATGCATATGATATTAGCAAATACTTTTTATTCTACAATTTACTCAGCTCATCCATCATTGCACGTCGATTCTTGTACTTCGTTCTCCACTGCTCACTAATTTCCTCAACAATCTTGGAACCGCCTTTCATCTTCTGCATTCGCCGAAGCAATGACACTAGTTGCTTATAATTCTTTCTATCACTTGTGTATGATGCCATCTTATTTACTTCTGTCTCATACTTTATTAATAATCGCTCTGGATAATCCTTTCTCAAAATACTTTCGTATTCCTGCAAGGCACATAATCCATTGCTTTGTAGAACACATTCTAACAAGCGATCATATAGTTTTTCCTCTTTATATAGGTGTTCAATGTGTGCATATTTCGGTAACTGTTTAAATATTTCTTCTCTTTGAACAACCCACTCTTCTGTCGTATATTGCTTTTTCAATTCTTTATACAAATCCAGATTGCCCGCTTCATGCTCTAATACAAGTTTCCATAGCTGATTAATGTAGGCCTCTTTGTCCCCCTGTTGCAAATATATGTCTTTCTTCTTCACACTATACTCAGAAACCAATCCTTTATAATCTCTATCCAATAAAATACTTTCATCCAATACACGAATTGCATTTTCAAAATCTTTTTTACGCATACAGACATCTGTATAGTATCTTCTAACAGAAGAGTTTTTCCAATATTTTTTGCAGAAGTCAATGCATATTTGTTCTGACTTACCATCTTCACTCAGCAATTTTAAATATCTCAACGCCCATTTACCAACACCATAACTTTTACTCCAATCCGATTCTTTGCTATCAGATTTTTCAATCATCTGTTCTATAAAAGTAAGCTTGTCTTGTCTATATTTGCTTTCTTTAAATTCCTCCATGATAATCTGTTCTATGTATTCTTCCAGATAATCTATAACAGAACCATCCAGATGATTTGTGAACCACACAAACATTTTTTCTTTACCCTGAGTAGTTACTTTAGAAAGTAGTTCTATCCATAATTGATAAATTCTATCCGCAAGCATGCCTGTTCCACCATCTGAATCATCCATATCCACATTACCTATAGTTGTGAATATGTAGTTCAATAATTCAAATGCACATTCATAATCCGAATTATCTATCATACGAGGTACATCTTCATCAATAAAATCTTCCAATTCTGATATAAAATTATTTGCCTCATAATAGTTTATAAACCTGTCTCTTCCGAGGTGTTTGTTCACTACAGCATCTACCTGTTTTTTATAACGTTTGAAATCCTCTTTCGTTGCTTCTCCATTTACAATATTACGAAAACGCACTAACAATTTTTCATTATCCATCAAAATATTAGTTAAAAATGATGCCAGCACATTTCTATCTGCAGCAGTAAGCAATGTCTCAACCGCCTCTCTCTTTTTCTTATATCCTTCTAGAGTATATGAACTTGCAAACAATTCTGTATTCTCAGTTTCTTCCACTATTTCATCTGGCATATCACTAGACCATTCATATAATACTGCCGCCATATGCTTACAGTTGCTTCCGTCCTCTGCATACGGACAGGAACAATACATATCTGAAACCTCTCCATTTATCAGAGAAATTTCCACTTCGTACTCTTCAGTTCCTAGTACACTCGCTCTTACAAAGTCCTCATAGACTTCCATATGCTCCACAATCATGATACAAACTTGTCAAAAACCATGTGTATTCAAAATCCCAATCTTTCCAAGTGGGATTTTTTTCGCTGATATATTGTTTTAAAGTATCATATACGATATCTTTTAACGTAAATCCCAGTAGGAAAGTTGAAAATGTATGTACTGCCTTATTTAAAGTTTTTGCTTCCTTTTCAAAATAATCAAATTCAAAAGCCTTACCCTTTCCTCGATTATCAAAATAATGCTTTATATACTCTTTTGCTTTTTCTTCTGACAAATCATGAAGTATCTTTTCACACGGACTTTTTGTCTCTTTGGAACTTCTTTCATACAGTTCAAATAGTGTACTGGGATTCATTTCGTTATCTCCCCTTCAAGTCTTGATAAATAACCTCGGACATCATATTCATGACGAACTTCAGTTTATTTTCATCTCCAAACAAGTCCATAAAGAAATTATCATTCTCTTCGTATCTGTTAACCGCAACATCCTTAAACTTCTGCTCATATAGTACTTTGAATAACGACTTGTCCCCAATCTTAGCAGCATTTTTCATCTTTTCATCCTGGGCAAAGTCTTCTTTCATCTGATCCAGAACTTTATCCTGCTGAGTGAACTGGGTTCCAAAGCGTTCATTCATTTTCTCGATAATAATAGAAAGTGGATCTTTCTTTTTCTCCTTGGCTCCTGCTTCCCCAGAGATTGGTTCTATTGAACCACCACTTTCTAAACCAATATCACCTTCAAATGACTTTTGAAGCTTATAATACTCTAGAATAAGCTGATCTGATAAGTCTATCTTGTCCTTATCATCTTTTGGAATACAGGTTAACAAGAACTTCCCATAATCATAAAATTTCTGCATATCTTTATCATACATTCTACAAATTTGAGTAACGTAGGAATAGATGCGTATAAATCTTGAAAGTATAGTTCTAAAATCATCTTTCTTTTGTACTTCTATCAGCGCTTCAAATCGGTCTCTAGCCGGCTTAATACAGGATACCAAAACCGCCTGTAATTCACTGTCTCTCTTTGCATAATAAGCTTCTGCAAATCGTTCCACTTCGTTTGGCTGATAAATGTGATAATCATCTAGCTTGTTTTTTAAATCATAAACAACGTTAGGATCTGTTTCACCTTCTAGTATAGTTGCTTCATAAAATGGTTGGAAGGATGCTTTCATCTCCTCTGCTGTATTCACAAAATCCAAAACAAAAGTATCAGACTTTCCTTTCATCATACGATTTAATCTTGATAAGGTCTGAACAGCTTTTACACCTGATAATTTCTTATCTACAAACATGGTATGTAATAATGGTTCATCAAATCCAGTCTGGTATTTTTCAGCTACTACCAATACATTAAAATCATCTGTATGGAACTGTGCCTTTAACTGGCTTTCTTTAATGGTCTTACCACTTTTTGTTTTGTTTAGTTTTTCTTCGGCATATTCTTCGTCATGATCTTTTACCACACCCGAAAACGCTACCAGCACATCCATATCTGTATATCCTTTAGATTCTATGTATCTTCTGAATTCCATCAAATAACGCACTGCATGAAGTCTTGATCCAGTAACGACCATAGCCTTTGCCTGACCATTAATTTTATTTTTTGTTACACTTCTAAAATGCTCCACCATTACAGCCGTTTTTTGGGCAATGTTATGAGGATGTAAGGATTCAAATTTTGATATTTCCTTTGCTGCTCTTCCAGCTTCTAAATCCGGATCGTCCGTTGCTTTTTTAATTACCTTATAAAACATCTCATAGGTTGTATAATTCTTTAATACATCTAGTATAAACCCTTCTTCAATTGCCTGGCGCATGGAATATACGTGAAACGCCCTGTAATTAGGCTTTCCATCTGCGCTAATAGATGAAACTCTTTCTCCAAACATCTGTAATGTTTTTTCCTTTGGTGTCGCTGTAAATGCAAAGAAAGATAAGTTATTCAACTTGCCATGAGCTGCCATTTCTTCAATCATTTT
>JAGOGN010000116.1 GCA_017996675.1 Lachnospiraceae bacterium
TATTGACCATTTTCCCCTCCTTTGCTAATCTTCCAACAGCTCAATTTTCAAAATCAGTTCTTTATGTACGAATTCTTTTGAAAATGGTACTTGTACTTTCATCATTTCTGGTGGCTTGACATTTGTTAGCTTCTTTTCAAAACAAACCTGATCATCTATCCAAAACTTTAACTTTGCCTTTTTTAATTCTCTTTTACTCCGAATATAAAGATTTAGATCTTCCATTTCATTTGAATGATCCTTACCTAACGTAATTCTTTGTGGAACAATGGTTCCCACCTCAGAATTTACCTGGATTGTAATTTCCTTTTCAATTTGGATACTTTGTTTTACATAGTATGCTGCATTTGCTCCTGCCAACATTCCACTTTCAGAAACATAATCTACCAAATCATTCACATGGAGGGCATTTCCGCAAGAGAAAATTCCTCTTTGGGATGTCATAAAATGTTGATCACAAAGGGGTCCTTTTGTTTTAGGATCTATATTTATCCCCAATGACTGTGCGATTTCATTTTCTGGGATTAAGCCAACGGATAAAATTAATGCATCGCATTCAATTTGTTGTCTGGTGCCTTCTAACACTTTCATAGACTCATCCACCATGGCAACTTCTACTCCTGTTAACCGTTCATCGCCAAAAACCCTCGTAACGGTATGCGATAAATGAAGCGGAATCTGATAGTCCTCCAGACATTGTACAAGATTTCGATCCAAACCGCTTGGCGTTGGTTTTACTTCGTAGACACCACAAACACTTGCACCTTCCAAAGTCAATCTTCTTGCCATGATTAAACCAATATCTCCACTTCCTAAAATAACACATTTTTTAGTTGGCATTTCGCCCAAAATATTGGTCAGATATTGAGCAGTTCCAGCTGTATAGATACCTGCAGGCCTCGTTCCTTGAATCATGACCTGTCTTGCAGTTCGCTCTCTACATCCAGTTGCCAGGATTAAACTTTTTGTCACACATTCTTCTATTCCGTTTTGTGTCACCAAATATACATGATATTCTCCATGATCTTCCTCTATTTTCGTTACAAAGGTCTGGGTTAAATATGGTATTCCTTCCGATTTAACCTGATCCACATATCGCTCTGCATATTCTGGTCCGCTCAGCTTTTCGCCAAACTGAATGAGACCAAATCCATCATGGATGCATTGTTTTAAGATTCCGCCTAGGCGTTTCTCTCGCTCAATGATCAAGACCGAACAGCCCTTCTTGTTCGCTGCAATTGCAGCCGCCATTCCACCAGGACCGCCACCAATGACTAAAACATCTGTCTGTCTCACTTTCTCACCTCCCTGGATGAACCATAGGACAAGATACTTCCTTCACTACCTTTTCGAACATCGCTCATTGGTATCTGTGCATATTCACTAATAATTTCCATTATAAGTGGCATACAAAATCCACCCTGACATCTTCCCATTCCTGGACGTACCCTTCGCTTAATTCCATCTACGGTCAAAACACTAATTGGAGCATTTAATGCATCTAAAATCTCACCTTTACTGACCTCTTCACATCGACAAATCATTAAACCATAATCAGGGTTCTGCTTAATTAGTGCATCTCGTTCGTTCATTGGAAGTGCGGATACATGCGGAATTCCTTGTCGCTTTGGATTAAATCGTTCATTTTCACGGATGAGTATTTCTTTTCGAAGAAACTTTACCGTCATTTGAGCAATATCCACTGCTACTGCTGGTGCCGTCGTAAGTCCGGGCGATTGGATCCCTGCACAATGAATCAGATTCTTTGTGCGATGCCCAAATTCAATCACGAAATCTTCTTCAAAAGTTGCCGCTCTTACACCGGTAAAATAGGTGATAATATCGTTTCGGTTTAAATTCGGATCAGTTTTTTGTTGCTTGGAAAAAACACGCTCAATACTATCTAAATTTGTAGCAAAGTTTTCCTTCTCATAAGTTTCTACTGCATCTGGTCCCACAAGCAAATTATGATGAACCGTTCGTAAAATTCCGCCGCCCTTGGAATGGTTGCTCTTTGCATGCAATTCCTTTATGGAAGCAATCGATTGAACTCCTGTCACTATCTTTTTGTCCAAAATCGAATTTGTCCCCCGTCTTGGATGAATCGAATAACAATGGTCACCTGCCATTTTTGCTATTTCCTCTGCAAAAACTCCTGCTGCATTAATGACTATTTTCGGATAAATCGTCCCTCTATTTGTCATAACTTCACGAATGGCTCCATTCTTTACCTTCATCCCAAGAACTGTAGTATTTAGATGCACTGCTGCTCCATTTGCAACTGCATTTTCTGCGTATGCAATCGTTAAATTATAAGGGCAAACACATCCGGCAGTAGGATTATATAACGCAAATTGAAAATCTGGATTTAGCCCTGGCTCTTTTTGAAACAATTCCGTTCTCCCAATAATTCTGGTATCCGTTACTTTGCATCGAATGCGCTTTTCCATCGCATAGAGGTGTAAAATCGGTTTTAATTTTCGATTTGTGAATCCAACATACTGACCTCTGCGTTCAAAAGGTACTTGAAGATCCTCACAAATCTGATCAAACATTCGATTTCCTCTGACTACATACTTTTGCTTTAAGCTACCCTTTTTCAAATCCACGCCTGGATGCACTTCTCCATCATTTCTTCCCGAAGCTTGCATTGCTAGATCAGACTCCTTTTCCAACAACATAACAGATAATTTCCAGCGGGTCAGTTCACGTGCAATACTTGCGCCACTAATACCTCCACCAATAATTAAAACATCTGGTTTACTTCCATCAAGACTATGATCTGACTTGTTTGATGATCGCATTTTCTGATGGTTGGCTTCTTTACATTCAAGTAAGTTCACTACTCGCTTACCCTTTATTTTCCCTACACATTGAAAACAAGCCTTTAAAACTTCCTCCCAAGTAGCGACGGTTCCGCACACCTTCAAACAGTCTGGTTCTTCTTCTAAATAGATCGTTGTTGAGATTTGATCTTTTAATTTTTTTTCTAACTTTTGAAGATTCATGACTGGCTCCTTTCAGTCGGTCGTGCGACCGACTATTGTTTCAAATATTTTATCATGTAGGATTTCTTTTGTCAATTTATCTTATCTTGTGATAAAATAAATTTATGATTACAAAGAAAGGAGCTCTTATGGCATCACCAAGATCAGATAATGTACGAAAATTGATTTTAGATACAACAGAAACACTTTTAGAAAATCACAAGCTTTCTGGATTATCTTTAGCAACCATTGCCTCTACTGCAGGAATATCCAAGGGAACTCTCTATTACCACTATAAAACGAAGAATGACATTTTACTTGATATGATGGATAGCTATTTAAAAGAGCAATTTGAAGATTTAATTCGATGGACAGATAATATAAATAAAGATACCTCTCTTCACAGGATGGTGAAATACATTCTGGAACGAGATATTTCGACAATTCGAATGCGCTTACACTTTTTTTATGATGCTTCCCTTGGAAATGAAGAAATTAGAAAACAGTTACTGGATCGCTATCAGGAATTTGCCTCTATTTTTACTGAAAAGATTTCCAAACGAACAACTCGAATCTCACCAGAATATTTGTCTTGGTTTTTACTCATTTTGTCTGACGGACTTTTTATCCATCAAACGATAGGAAATCCTATGATTAATGTGGAAGAATTTATACTAGAAACAGCTCGATTGATTGATGCAATGTCCTAAGTTATTCCAACTGGACTGCA
Organism: Lachnospiraceae bacterium; assembly: GCA_017996675.1. The sequence goes on from JAGOGN010000116.1 coordinate 3,718, forward strand.
TCTGACCATATCAATTTATTTCAAATTGACTATTTTCACATGGTCACTCCCCTTGTATGATGTATTTAATATAAATGGGAGGTTTTTCGTATGAAACAAACACAGAAAATGGTTCTTGCAGCATTATTTGCTGCTTTTTGTTGCGTAGCAACAATGGTTATCAAATTTACACCACCTGGAACATTAGGTTACATCCACTTAGGAGATGCATTGGTTTTACTTTCCGGAATTGTACTTGGTCCAATTTACGGTGGGTTAGCAGCTGGAATTGGTTCCATGATGGCTGACATTTTAAGCGGTTATGCCATGTGGGCACCTGGTACTTTTTTAATTAAAGCGATTTGTGCTATTCTTGCAGGTTGGATGTTCCGCAAATTCAAAGTAATTCGGAAGAATAATTCTTTTTCTTTACTCAAATTGATTGTACTGACACTTATTCCAGAACTATTTATGGTTGGTGCCTATTTCCTTTATGGAAGTTTTTTAATGTTTGCCATTACTGGAGATCACAAAACGATGATTGCCGCTCTTAGCTCCTCCATGACCGGTATTCCTGCAAACCTTGTTCAAGGACTTGTTGGTATCATCATCGCTTGTTTGTTAGTTCCAATCTTTTTAAAAATTCCAGATATTCGTGCATTTATGCTTCAAGAATCGAAATCATAAATTACATTTTTAAATGAACCTATGAAAGTAGTTTTGTAATACGTCTCTACAAAAAAGGACTTTCCGCTGCACGAACGTGCTTTGGAAAGTCCTTTTTATAGTTCAAGTTGATGTAACCTTTCATAATACTGCTCAAAAAAGTCACGATTTTCATCATAAGGCAACTGAAAAAAAAGTTGCAACATCTTCACATTATGTGCACTTTGCCATTCAAATCCTAGTTCATTCCCCGCCTTTTCCATTTCCTTCAATAAATCATGCCAGGATAGTATGAATGCTTCGTACGCAGAAAGGTTTGGAATACCTAGCCATTTCTTGATTTTGGTCTTCGACTTTCCGCCCTTTGTACATGCAGTGTTTTGATGAAAATAAGAAAAAGAATCATTTTCGTAGATTCTTCCTAATGGAAACAATCTGCAAAACCCTGGACGAATGGAATGAATTTTACATCTACCATCCTCTGATAAAAAACTACAGTTCAACTCTTCTTGACACATTTTTAAATGCGGAAGGATAACCTGATGAATGACACCTAATGAAATCTCTTGATCAAGAAAAGATTCAAACGTTCTTTTCAAGTGAACGGTAAGCATAAAAACATCATAGGGGTCCAGTAATATGGAATCCCCCATGTCCTTACAACAGTCACTACAACCTTTGCACTCTTCACATTCAAGTTTCACTAAATCATTCGATAAATAGCGCTTTCCATCCGATATTAGTTCAATATCAACTTCTCTTTCCACTTTTAACCTCTTATCTTACTCGTTTTCGTATGGTTCCATTGGAATAATTAAAGCAGCTCCTAAATAAAGCAGTATACCTGTTCCACTTAAGATAATGAGTAGAATGATCAAACGGACTAACGTTGGGTCAACATCTAAATATTCGCCGATTCCACCGCC
>JAGOGN010000117.1 GCA_017996675.1 Lachnospiraceae bacterium
TTTTTCAGGAGACTTATAATAGAAAACAGTACGAAACACTTCACCCAACTGGACCAAAATCCAATTACGTTTATCATACGGAAGCAATGGACCGTGCGATGGACGGTGGAATCGATGATGTAGGAATTGGCGTGCTGTTTGGATTAAATTTATACCGTTATGATTTTACAGGATTATTAATGCATGCGGAACATCTAGAAGCTTATAAAGGTGTTGGACCTCATACAATTTCTGTGCCAAGAATTCGTACAGCAGATGATATCAATCCGGATTCTTTTGAAGATAACGGTATCACAGACGAAATGTTTGCGAAAATAGTAGCATGTATTCGTATCGCTGTACCTTACACTGGAATGATTGTTTCTACCAGAGAAAATGTAAAGACCAGAGAAATGCTTTTAAAAGCAGGGGTTTCACAAGTGAGTGGAGGTTCTAAGACGTCGGTTGGTGGATACGATCACCCAGAAGCAGAAGATGAGAATTCAGAGCAATTTGATGTAAGTGATCAAAGAACACTGGATGAAGTAGTAGAATGGCTGATGGATAATGGGTATGTTCCTTCATTTTGTACTGCTTGTTACAGAGAAGGAAGAACAGGAGATCGTTTTATGTCTCTTGCCAAAAGTGGACAGATTCAAAACTGCTGCCATCCGAATGCTTTAATGACACTCAACGAGTATTTAGATGATTATGCATCACCTTCCGTAAAGGAAAAAGGTAAACAGATCGTGATTGAGGAATTGGAAAAGATTCCAAATGATAAAATTCGTGAAAAAGCGAAACAGAACATATTATCAATCGATGAAGGAAAAAGAGATTTCCGTTTTTAGGAGGATGAAGCGTGGGATTAAATGACACACCGTTAGGTGAACGAATTCATATTGGATTATTCGGAAGAACAAATGCAGGGAAATCCAGTTTGCTGAATGGAATATCGAATCAGCCAATTGCAATTGTTTCCAAGCAAAGAGGGACAACGACTGACCCAGTTTATAAATCAATGGAAATTCTGCCATTAGGTCCGATTGTTTTAATGGATACACCTGGATTGGATGATGAAAGTGAATTAGGAAAACAAAGAATTCAAAAGAGTTTTCAGCTATTGAATAAGACGGATATTGGATTGCTTGTTGTGGAAGCAGGAGAGCCACTTTCTGAAATCGAGAAAGATTTGGTGCATCGTTTTGAAAAGAAAAAAATTCCATTTTATTTAGTTGTAAATAAAGTAGATCAAATTACGGAAGCACAAAAAGAGGAAATGGAATCCGGTTTACAAGTCATTCATGCTCAGGATATTTGCTTTGTCAGTGCAACGAATGAAGAAGATATGGATCGCCTTCGCAATCTGATTGCAAAGCATCCATTTGATACGAATCAAGGACGTGTGCTAGTTAGAGATTTATTTTTGCCAGGTGAACGGATCGTTCTTGTGGTACCAATTGATAAGGCTGCTCCAAAAGGCCGATTGATTTTACCCCAGCAACAAACGATTCGTGATATTCTTGATGGAGATGGAATCGTTGAAATCGTAAAAGAAGATCAGTTACAGACAGTGATTCAAAGTCACGGGGAATCCATTCGTCTTGTAATTACGGATAGTCAGGTCTTTGAGATGGTGAATAAAATTGTTCCAAAAGAGATTCCACTTACTTCTTTTTCCATTCTTTTTTCTCGATTTAAGGGAGAATTAGAGCAGCAAATGGAAGGTGCGAAGCGGTTGGATTGGCTGGAAGAGGGAAGTCGAATCTTAATATCGGAAGGATGCTCGCATCATCGTCAGTGTGGAGATATTGGAACACAAAAGCTTCCTAATTGGATTTCAAAATACACAAAGAAGAATTGTGTGTTTGAATATACAAATGGAACGCATTTTCCAGAAACACTTTCTTCTTATGATCTGGTTATTCACTGTGGAGCGTGCATGCTGAATGAACGTGAAATCAAATATCGACTTGCCTGTGCAATGGATGAAGGAGTTCCAATGACCAATTATGGAATTGCAATTGCCCATATGAATGGTATTTTGGAGAGAACGACGGCTGTTTTTAAATAAATATAAAACTTTTTGTAAAAACTGTTTGTCCGTAAGTGTTTTTTTTGATATAATTCCACTAGGATGTTATTTAATATGAGAGAAAATGGTGGATTTTATGATAAAACGTATTCCGCTCTTTGATCAAATTGATATTCGAGACTATCAAGAAATGTTAAGAAGGAGCATTATTAAGTATTATAATGTGAACTTTTTAACTGAAGTGCAGATTATCAGTCCAGATAGTATGGAGCAATATTATAATAAAGAAACAAAGTCTTATTCTGGAACTTATGGCAGAATGGTTACAGATTTGAATACACTTGATGTAGCAGATGAGATTCTTAGAAAAAGACAATATGAGTTAGAGCGAATGATGACCTGTTGCGAAGATGGGCGTATCATTGTGGGTGCTCATATTGTGGAATAAGAACGAGATTAGATATTGACCGATGTACTATTTTAATGGTTGAACGAACTGTTAGAAAGTATGTCGGTTTTTTTAAAAGGAGATAGCAAATGGGATCATTAATTATTCGAAAATACCATGGACTGGGCAATGATTATCTGGTTATTGACCCGAATAAGAATCCAGTTGAATTAAAGGAAAGTCATATCAAATGTTTATGTAAACGAAATTTTGGAATTGGCGCGGATGGGATTTTATACGGCCCAATTATCGAGAATGGGAGAATGAAGGTTCGAGTATTTAATCCGGATGGTAGTGAGGCTACCAGTAGTGGAACAGGAATTCGAATTTTTGCCAAATATTTGAAAGATGAACATTATGCGAAAGAGCAGACAGTGGAATTTTCTACAATCAGTGGAACTGTAACTGTGGATTTTTTAAATGAAGAGGGCACATTGGTTCGTGCGGATATCGGGAAAGCTTCTTTTTGGGCAAAGGATATTCCAGTCGTTGGAGAAAATAGAGAAGTCATTAATGAAACAATGAGGTTTGAGAACCAGGATTATGTAGTAACCTGTCTTTCAGTGGGTAATCCACATTGTGCACTCTTTACAAGTGACGTTAGCATGAAGAGAGTGGTTGAAATTGGCCCTAAGATTGAAAGCTCACCGCTATTTCCAGATCGAATTAATTTTATGCTCGCAAATGTAAAAGATCGTAACCATATTGAAATCGAAGTGTATGAGCGTGGAGCAGGGTATACTCTTGCATCAGGAACCAGTGCGTGCGCAGTTGCAGCAGCAGCATTTCGCTTGGGGTTAGTGGATCGTATGACTGCTATTTCGATGCCAGGTGGAGAGTTGGAAATAGAACTGAATGAAGATGACCACATTATAATGACAGGAACGGTAAGTGCTGTCGGAATGATGATGCTAACAGAAAATTTTTTTTGTTAACCAGAGAGGATGATAAAGATGAATAAATTGTTGGATTGTATATCAAAAGTAGTAGAGAAGGCATTTGAGGAAAGCGGGTATGATGCCCAATATGGACGAGTAACCATATCCAATCGTCCTGATTTGTGCGAATATCAATGTAATGGTGCAATGGCGGCTGCGAAAAAATATGGAAAAGCTCCATTTATGATTGCGGATCAAGTTCAGGAAATATTGGCTAAAGATCCAATTTTTGAACAAGTAGAGTCTGTAAAACCAGGTTTTTTGAATTTGAATCTAAGTAAAGAGTTTCTTTGTGAATTTTTACAGGAAATGGAAAAAGATGAGCGTCTTGGATGTGAAAAGGCGAAAAGTCCGAAAACGATTATGATCGATTATGGCGGACCTAATGTTGCAAAACCGTTACATGTGGGACATCTTCGTTCTGCTATTATTGGTGAAAGTATTAAACGAATTCAAAAGTTTATGGGACATGACGTTTGGGGAGATGTTCATTTGGGCGACTGGGGTCTTCAGATGGGACTCATCATTACGGAATTAAAGGTACGTAAACCTGAATTGGCTTATTTTGATGATCACTATGTAGGTGAATATCCAATAGAAGCGCCTTTTACATTAGCGGAATTGGAAGAAATTTATCCATATGCAAGCGCACTTTCGAAAGAAAATGCAGAATATAAAGAAGCTGCAATGGAAGCAACGAATCTGATTCAGCAGGGCAAGCCAGGGTATCGTGCTTTGTTAAATCAAATCTTAAAAGTATCCATTGCTGATTTGAAAAAGAATTACGAGAATTTAAATGTTTCTTTTGAACTTTGGTTAGGTGAATCGGATGCACAGCCTTATATTCCTGCAATGATCGAGGATTTTATCGAGCGCGGATTTGCCAGGGAAAGTGATGGAGCATTAGTGATCGATGTGAAAGAAGAAACGGATACAAAAGAGATTCCTCCTTGTCTGATTCGAAAAGCGGACGGTGCGGCACTTTATGCTACAACTGATCTTGCAACTTTGATTTCACGTATGGAAGATTATCATCCAAACGAAGTGCTTTATGTTGTGGATAAACGTCAGGATATGCATTTTACTCAGGTTTTCCGTGCTGCGAAAAAAACAGGTATTGTGCCACAAGAAGTGGAACTGAACTTCCTTGGATTTGGAACGATGAATGGAAAAGATGGCAAGCCGTTTAAAACCAGAGAAGGTGGCGTTATGAGGCTGGAACATTTGTTGAATGATATTAATAAAGAGATGTATACTAAAATCACAGAAAATCATCAGGTAGACGAAGGACAAGCAAAAGAAATTGCAAAAGTCGTAGGTCTTGCTGCAGTAAAATATGGTGATTTATCGAATCAGGCATCGAAAGACTATATTTTTGATATGGAACGTTTTACTTCTTTTGAAGGAAATACAGGACCATATTTACTTTATACTATAGTACGAATCAAATCTATTTTAAATAAATATAACGAGATGAATGTTGAGAAGAAAGATTATCCAATTCTGCCAGCACATTCAAAGAGTGAGAAAGATCTGATGGCTCTTTTGGCATTATTGAATGCGAATATGGAAGCAGCATCTGTTGAAACAGCACCTCATAAAATTTGTGCCTATATTTACGAACTTGCGAATGCATTTAATCGTTTCTATCATGAAACCAAGATTCTTGTACAGGAGGATGCGGCAATACAGGGAAGTTATATCAAATTGCTCACTCTTACAAAGAGAGTTATGGAATTATGTATTGATGTGTTAGGTTTTGACGCTCCAGATAAGATGTAATCATAAGCGGGGGTAATGTATAGATGAATATATTTGATATTGTAGGTCCAGTAATGATAGGACCATCCAGTTCCCATACGGCAG
>JAGOGN010000118.1 GCA_017996675.1 Lachnospiraceae bacterium
TTTGGATCAGCGTTTCTTCCGTTTCTGCTTTCTGCTTCCAAAAGACAACGATCAATTACTGGACTGTTTACTACAATAATCATTCTAAACCACTTAAAAGCGGATTCTCAATTTGAGAACCCGCTTCTTTTTTATGATATCGTTTTAACTTTTAAATCCTCTCATTTGCTCTGCCAGCTGATCTGCTGTCTCAGCAATGTGTTCAGATTCTCCTGCCACCACTTGTGAATTCTCAGATACTTGATTTGCAAGTGCTGCTAAACTTTCTGTTGTAGCGAGAATTTCCTCAGTACTAGCAGATTGCTCTTCTGTGATTGCAGCTACAGAATTCGCAACTTCGTCCACCGTCTTAACATTATTGATCATGTCGCTTACGATTTCACTAGTCTCTTTAATATAGCGGAAAATATTGTTAAAAGTTTCTGATGCAGCAACAACCATATCTGTACTCTCATTGATACTTTCTACGCTATTTTTAGTTTTAATTGCGGTATCTTCCACTAGCTTGTTAATACCATTCGTAATTCCAGAAATCTGATCCACAGCTTCCGTACTCGTATCAGCAAGTTGTCTGATTTCACTTGCAACAACTGCAAAACCTTTTCCTGCATCTCCGGCTCTGGCAGCTTCTATTGCTGCATTTAGCGATAACAAATTGGTTTGAGAAGCAATCTCTCCAATAATACCAACAAACTTATTAATTTCTTCTGCAGAAGTTCCAACCTGTTCAACCACTATTTCAAGCTCATTAATAGACTGACGAATACTGGACATGGATTGTGTGATTTTATTCATATCATCACGTCCCTGTTCGGTTACCTTCACAGTATAAGTCATTTTCTCTGTTGCATCTCTTCCTTTTGCTCCAGTTTCTGAAACAATCAGTGCCAGATCTGTTGCATTCGTTGCCACTTCGCTTACGCTTGCTACTAACTCTTCCACCGTTTCTGTCAGCTCTCTCATCGCCTGTGACTGAGACTCTGCAGATCCATGTAATTCAACAGATACGTTACTGCTACTATCTGACTGAGCAGCCAAACTTTCACTCATACTGTTAATTGCCTGAATGACACCTCTCATTTGTTCTACGAACTTCTTCAGACTTGAACTCATGAGTGCAACTTCATCATTCCCTTTCGCATCAACATCCACCACAAAATCACCACTTGTGATTTGCTCAATGTTATTCGTTAATTTCAAGATTGGTTTCACAATTTTTTGAACAATAATTGTAGTAACAACACCAACAATTACAATACCCATAATCATCAGGATAATGGCGGTCATACCCAGTGCATTTAATTGTGCAAGCACTTCTTTTTCCGCTACATAAGATACAATAACCCATCCACAGTCTTCGATTTTATTCGCAACTACATAATAATTCTCACCATCGACTGTTAGAATCTTTGCACTTCCATCCATGGATTTTACAACATCTGATATACTTCCTAAAATTTCTTTCTGTGAGTATTCCGATAATTTGCTTCCGATGGTTTTCTTATTACTATAAGCCAAAACCACATCCTGTGCATCGGAATGGTATACTAGTAATGTTTTTCCAGTCTTCATTACTTTATATTTTGCTACTAAATTCGAAATATCTTCCAAATAAATATCTGCTGCAACTACAGGTTTATCGAATCCTTGTAAAGTAAGACTTCCTGCAGCAGTTACACAGTACTGTCCCGTATTTGCATCAATATAAGGTTCTCCAAACTTCATCTCATCCGACTGAATTCCATCCTTATACCATCCTCGTTCATACGTAATAAAATCAGGTCCAGGAACCCATCCATCTGCTCCAGCAAATTTATCTTTCGCATCACCGATATACAATCCAGTTGGGTACATTTTATTATATCCAACCGTCGCATCCATGAATTTATTGGATCCTACTTCATCTGGATTTAACACTTCTAAAGAGTCTCTCATGACATTCACTTCACGTAAAATATTATTTACTTCGATTTGAACTTCCTTCGCGTGATTCTGACTTTGACTTTCTACAATTGTCTTACCGTTATCAATTAATTCAGCCTTTACCCTGGTGTGGTAATAAAAAATGATTCCAGCCATTACTACTGCCGCTACTGGCAATATCATCACCAGTAATTTTTTTGCGATACCCATCTTAATCTTCTTTTCTTTCTTCATCTCGTTATCCTCCTTATTCTTGAATAGCGAACATTTAAGTCCAGAAACATGCAAAAAATTACTCGTTTTCTCCCCCACTCACTCATGCTTACTTTTTTAATTGGAAGTACGATTTTTATCAAATATCAAATCAAAATTAATTTGTTTATAGAATGCCTCCTCCAGCTCCTCTCTATTTGTATAATTACCTAACATCCACATGGTTTTCGCAATAACCGATTCCAGTGTCATGTCATAGGATTCTAAGAAATCACAATCTCGTTTGATCTTCTGACCAACTTCATATACTGTCATATCGCTACCCTCATGAGATACCTGAGTCGCCATAACAATCAATGTATCTGGATACTTTTGATGCAACAAATAAAATTCATCCGAAATGGTCGATGGAATCCCACCTACCCCAAAACTTTCTACAATAATCGAATCATAATGTAAGAAAGCTTCTTCTAATCCAAAAGGAGTAATACCTGGAATTAACTTCATCAGGCAGATATTCCCATTAATTTTTTCAAAAAATTGTACTTCATCCTGATAAGGAATTGTTGGAATATACCGTAAGATCTGGTCTCCTTGAATCATTGCCAAAAAAGGATAATCAATACTGTCAAATGCATTAAAACTTTTCGATCGAACTTTCTTTGCTCTCGTACCAGCTATGATCTTCCCGTCAAATACGATTACAACACCTTGAGATTTATCTGCAGATGCATAAAGAAAAGCGTCATATAAATTCGATTTTCCATCTGTGTTTTCTACATCAATGGACTTTTGTGAACCAGTTATGACAATTGGTTTCCTTGAATTTTGTATCAAATAGGATAATGCAGCAGCCGTATATGCCATGGTATCCGTTCCATGTGAAATTACGAATCCATCAAATTCATCATAATGTTCTTTGATGGTCGCTACAATCTGAATCCATTTTCCAGGTTCCATATTGGTGCTGTCAATACTACAAACTTGAATCGTCTGCACCTTACACAGATCCTTCACCTGTGGGATATAGCGTATAATTTCCTCTGAAGTGATTTGTGGTGCTAACCCATGTACCGTATGCTTTGAAGCAATCGTTCCCCCCGTTGCCAATAGTAAAATATCCTTCACGTTACTTCTTTCCTCCTTAATTGCCAGTCAGTTCTTCTATTCTATTTAATAAGGCCAAAATATCCTCTTCTTTCGTCGCCCAACAAGTACAAAAACGTACTGCACTATGAGATCCATCCATTCTTTGTTGATACGAAAAATCAAAATCTTTTCTTAATTCCTCGATCATACCATCCTCTAAAATTGGAAAAATCTGATTGGTTGGAGAATCAATTAGGAAAGTAAGCCCACATTCTTCTAACCCTTTTCTTAAAAGGTCTGCCATTTGAATGCCATGTCTGCCCATTTGCAAGTAGAGATCATCTTCAAACAAACATTGAAACTGCAATCCTAACAGTCTACCTTTTGCAAGCATTCCACCATTCTGTTTCATGATATAACGGAAATCCTTCATTAGTTGAGGATTTGTTATGACAACCGCTTCACCAAAAAGTGCTCCGACTTTAGTTCCACCAATATAAAACACATCACATAATTCTGCTAGTAAAGGTAATGTGACATCTGATTCTACTACCCCTAAACCATATCCAAGACGAGCTCCGTCTAAATATAAATACAAATCCCATTTTTTACAAATTTGTGCAATTTCTTCAATTTCTTTTCTGGTATAGAGTGTTCCTAACTCCGTTGGATGAGAAAGATAAACCATTTTCGGCTGAACCATATGTTCAAAACTTTCATCCTTAAAATGTCCTTCTACATATTCATCAATCTGACTCGCATTCAATTTTCCATTTTGTGACAAAAGAGTAAGTACTTTATGATTAACAGCCTCAATTGCCCCAGTTTCATGAACTGCTACATGTCCAGATTGTGCGGTCAAAACCCCCTGATGCGGTCTTAATGCTGCAGAAATCACTGTCGTATTCGTTTGTGTTCCACCAACCAGAAAGTGCACTTGTGCGTCTTTATTCTGAATTACTTTTTGAATGAGCACCCTGGCTCTTTCGCAATATTCATCTTCCCCGTAACCTGGTGTTTCTTCCATATTTGTTTCACATAGTCTCTCTAAAATAGCTGGATGAGCACCATGGATATAATCACTGCTAAAACGCTTCATGATAAAACTCCTTTCGAACAATTGCGCTGTTTGTTACAGCATCACAATGTTCACTGTCAATAATCAGGTCATAATTTTTCAATGGTCTTAAATTATGAAATTGTTTGGTTACATTTTCTACATCTATTTTTCTGTCCAATCGCAAGAGTTCCCTTTGGATTAATATAGGTAACGAACATTCAAGGCGAATCCAGAAAACCGTTGCTTCTTTCAGTGCTTCTTTCACATATTGATCATAGGCATCCGAATCAATCACGTCGTCCAAAATCAAATCGTATCCTTTGTCAATATGAGCTTTCACTGCATCATAAAACATTTCCATACTAATCTCGTGTAAATCTATCTCAAAAAATTGCTCTTCTTGCGGCATCACTCCCAATTGATATTGATCAATTGCCATATAATAGAATGGCTGTGGCATACTACTTTGAATCTGTCTTGCCAATGTAGATTTGCCCGCACTGGATGGACCGTTCAGAAAAATAATGTTGCTTTTCTTCTTCATTCTATGGATTTCCTCTATTAAAATTTACGAATTACATCCTTTGAATCATCCAAATCTTTTCGAATCGAATCAATTCGCACAACGTAACTATAGTCTTCGCTAACCTTTACTGCCACTTCATCGCCAACTGACTTTCCAATAATTGCTCTTCCTAGTGGAGAATCGATTGAAATCAACCCTTCCATGGAATTCCCACGTATGGTCGTAATCAATCGATAGGTCTCTAACGCATCATCTTCTAGAATATATAAGGTCACTTCATTATTGATTCCAACTTCATTATCTTTGGAAGTATCTGAAATAATTTGAGCGGTCTTGATCATATTTTCCAGATAACGAATTCGTCCTTCGTTAATATTCTTATCCCGCTTTGCTGCGTAATATTCAAAATTCTCACTTAAATCGCCCTGTGCTC
>JAGOGN010000119.1 GCA_017996675.1 Lachnospiraceae bacterium
CATAAAAATATAGTGGTGCTATTACCGGATACAGGAGAACGTTATCTATCAACAGAAGTCTATTAGAAAATCGAAAGGTAGAAGTTATGTCGGAAGAACGAATGGTGAACGAATCTGCGCAGAAATTAATTGCAAATTTGAATAAGAAAGATTTGTTTATGTGTGCAAAGGAGCAAGGGCTCCCAAATAAGGCTGAAGTAATCGAAATTATTAGAGATCTACGAAAGATTCTGTTTCCAGGTTTTTTTGGAGATGAAGAACAATTAAAATTAGGTCTGGATCAATATATTCAAATTCAGTCAACGAAATTGTACGAACGAATCAAAAAACAGATCGAAATTTCATTTTGCTGCAAAAGTGGGTGTGAAATTCTTTTGGATCAAAAGAATCAGAGTGCAAAGGAAAAATCCTGCGAAATCACAAAAGATTTATTTGAGAAACTGCCTGCAATTCAGGAGCAGTTACTTTTGGATGTGGAAGCAGCTTTTGAAGGAGATCCGTCTGCAAAAAGCAGGGAAGAAGTAATCTTTTCTTTTCCGGGCTTGTTCGCGATTTTTGTTTATCGAGTTGCGCATATTTTAAATGTGCATCAGGTTCCGTTTATTCCAAGAATTATGACAGAATATGCTCATAGCAGAACCGGTATCGACATCCATGCAGGTGCAAAGATTGGAAAATATTTTTTTATTGACCATGGAACTGGAGTGGTAGTGGGCGAAACTACAGTAATTGGTGATTATGTAAAGATTTATCAAGGTGTGACATTAGGAGCCCTTTCTACAAGAAGTGGTCAAAGACTTGCTGGTAAAGTAAGGCATCCTAGAATTGAAGATCATGTCACAATTTATGCAGGTGCAACCATTTTAGGTGGTGAAACCGTGATCGGACATGATTCTGTAATAGCAGGTAATACGTTCATTATTGAATCTGTTCCACCATTTACGAAGGTCAGTGCAAAAGTTCCGGAATTGATTTTTAAGAATTTTTAAAAGGAAGAGGACGCTATGAAAATTTCTACAAAGGGACGTTATGCATTACGATTAATGCTGGATTTAGCGTTAGAAAATCAAAATACACCAATACGAATCAAGGATATTGCCGCACGCCAGGAAATATCTGAAAAGTATTTAGAACAAATCGTTTCAGTTTTAACAAAAGCGGGATATGTCAGAAGTGTGAGAGGATCACAAGGTGGATATCTTTTGGCCCATGAACCATCGTATTATACCGTGGGAATGATTTTACGTTTGTCAGAAGGTAGTCTTGCACCGGTGAGCTGTCTGGATTTTGAGGAAAATACTTGTACGAGACAAGAGGACTGTGCAACTTTACTACTTTGGAAAAAACTAGACGATGCCATTAAAAATGTAATTGATTTTGTCACGTTAGAAGATTTGGTTTCTTGGCAAAAAAACGAAAATAGGGGGCAACAATAAGTGGGAAAACAAAGTTGGAAAGCAGGAAATATGGTATACCCTGTGCCGGCAGTGATGGTCAGCTGTCAAAGAAAAGGGGAAAGACCGAATATTATTACGATTGCTTGGTGTGGAACGATTTGTAGCGATCCAGCGATGGTATCGATTTCAATCCGTAAAGAACGTTATTCTTATGACATCATTAAAGAAACTGGTGAATTTGTGGTCAATCTTGTGAATCGTGATCTCGTTAAAGCAACAGATTACTGTGGCGTGAAATCAGGAAAGGATGTCGACAAATTTAAAGAAATGAATCTGCATAGTCTCCCATCTCAATTTATTGGTGCTCCTGGAATTGAAGAAAGTCCAGTCAATATTGAGTGTAAAGTGGAACAGATTATTTCCCTTGGATCTCATGATATGTTTTTGGGAAGAGTAATGGGAGTAACTGTGGATGATAAGTACATGGATGATAAAGGAAAATTTCATTTAAATGATTCGGGATTGATTAGTTATTCTCACGGAGAATATTTTGAACTTGGAAAAAAATATGGTAAGTTTGGGCATTCAGTTCAAAAAAAAATAAAAGGTTGATGAGCAACCTTTTATTTTTTATTGAATTAACATATCCATAAGATAGTCGTATACTTCACCACTTTTTCTTTTCCAGTTCTTGCAAATTGCCTGAGCCTGCTCCCTGCCAGAAACCTGAAATGTTACTTCAAATGTGATTGCTTTGTCTTCTTTGATTTGACAACGAACATTATAAAGCTGTCCCTGACCTTTGTAAAAATCCGCAGCTACAGAAGTTTCCTGCTTTAAAGCAATTTGATGATCGTTATAAAAATCAATGATATCTTTCTTAATTGCGTCTGATATTTTATCTTCAAAAAAACTAAGAGTATTCTTTCCTTCTTCTGTGATTCGATAATGAGTTGAATTATCTGCAGATTCGGCAACAACTAAATCCGAAGTTTCTAATTCACAGATAGCACGTTGAAGGGAAAAGTAATTGGTGTATTCTTTGGCTAATATCAAATCGGAGATGGTTGCATTGGTTAATGGCGAATCTGCATGATTAAGCATGTATAAAACAATGAGTTTATAGAGTGTGGATGTTTCAGTTGTCATTTTTAATAACCTTCCTATTTTTTCCCTGAAAGGAATCTCTGATTGTTAAAATCTGATGAATCTGGTTCAGGGTTTGTCTTTTTGAAAGAGTCCAAATTGGAGCAACCAGTTCATTTCTATCACAGTCTCCAGTGAGTCGGTGAATCACCTGATCTGGGCGTAAATGTTCTAAACAATCGCAGACGCAAGTGGTATATTCTTCCTGTGTAAAAAGTGAAAAAGGGTGCTGTCTATAATAATTTGCCAATTCTGTATGTTGTTGAATATAAAGCATATGAATTTTAACGCCCTGAATGGGATGAGCGGCAATGAAATCCATCGTTTCTATATTATCATAGTAAGTCTCAAAAGGTAACCCTAAAATCACATGAGCGATTACTGTAATTTGATGATGATTCAATTCAGACAGAACGTGAAGAAATGGTTTCATTTTAAATTCGGTTTGAAGGAACGAGTGAGTTTTTTCATGAATTGTTTGTAACCCTAGTTCAATCCATACTGGCTTAATCTGATTCAACTCGCCCAAATAATCGATAATTTCCGGAGAAAGACAATCTGGTCTTGTAGCAATTGATAAAATGGCTACATCTGGTCGGTGGATAACCGAGTCGTACAATTCTTTTAACTTATCTAATGGCGCATAAGTATTGGAATATGCTTGAAAGTATGCAATGTAAGGAGGACCAGGATCTTTTGCTCCTAAACGGGCACGTGCTGCTAAAAATTGCGCGTCCATTGATTGATAAGGAGAAGGTGTATAATCTCCGGATCCGGAAGCACTACAAAAAATACATCCAGAAGATGTATCTGTTCGATTCGGGCACCACATTCCACCGTCTAGCGATAATCGGTAGAGTTGTCTGCGATAAGTTGTTTTTAATTCATAAGCTAGGCTATGATAGCGTTGTTCATTCCATTTCATAGGTTTATTTTATCATGAATCAGCTTTTGAATCAAGAAAAGCAAGAACTGTAAAAAAGCTTTTCAAATGTATAGTGATGCGATATAATGAAGTATAGTTTATCTTTGGAAATCAAGTACCGTATCTATGGCCGAGTCGTGTCAGTAGTTCACAGTAGAGGTGAAAAATGAGAGCAAAATATGAGAGTTTATCCTTGCAAGTCTTAAAGGATTTGGCAAAAGCAAGGGAATTGAAGGTGTCTGGAATGAAGAAAAGTCAAATAATTGAAGAAATGTTAGCAGAAGATGCAAAAAACAATAATAGCCCCAAGGAGGAACTTCCTGTGGCCGTAGAACAAAAACCTGTTGCTGCAGTACAGAAACCTGCGGAAACGAAAGATACACCTCGGGAATCGATGGATAGTGGGGAATTAGCACATGGAATCCTAGAAGTTATGCAGGATGGATATGGTTTCATTCGTTGTGAAAATTATTTGCCAGGAGAAAATGATGTTTACGTTTCGCCTTCGCAGATTCGTAGATATCGATTGAAAACCGGCGACATTTTATCCGGTAAAACAAGAGTAAAGAGTGCTTCCGAAAAATATGGTGCCTTGCTGGATCTTTTAAAAGTAAATGGGGAATCACCAAGTCAGGCTGTTCATAGAAAAGCATTTGAAGAACTGACTCCTATTTTCCCAGAAGTAAGACTTCGCTTGGAACGTGAAGGTTGCGAAAAGTCTATGAGAGTAGTGGATTTGGTCTCTCCAATTGGAAAAGGGCAAAGAGGAATGATTGTTTCTCCTCCAAAAGCAGGTAAAACCACTTTGTTAAAGCAAATTGCAAAATCTGTTCTGATTAACAATCCAGAAATTCATTTGATTATCTTATTGATTGATGAAAGGCCAGAGGAAGTTACTGATATCAGAGAAGCTATTTATGGAAAAAATGTAGAGGTCATCTATTCGACCTTTGATGAATTACCAGATCATCATAAACGAGTATCTGAAATGGTTATGGAACGTGCGAAACGATTGGTTGAGCATAAAAAAGATGTTATGATATTGCTGGATAGTATTACAAGATTGGCAAGAGCATATAATTTAACTGTTCCACCAAGTGGAAGAACACTGACTGGAGGTCTTGATCCAGCAGCATTACATATGCCTAAGAAATTTTTTGGAGCCGCTCGTAATATGAGAGAGGGTGGAAGCTTAACAATTCTTGCAACTGCATTGGTTGATACAGGAAGCAAGATGGATGATGTTGTGTATGAAGAATTTAAAGGAACCGGAAATATGGAACTAGTTTTAGATCGAAAATTATCTGAAAGACGTATTTTCCCTGCACTAGACATTATAAAATCTGGAACCAGAAGAGAAGACTTGCTCCTATCGAAGGACGAACAGGAAGCAGTTTATATTATGCGTCGTGGAATGAACGGATCTAAATCGGACGAAACAGTAGAAAATGTATTGAATCTTTTTGGACGTACAGCAAACAACAATGAATTTATCCAGAAGGTTATTCATATGAAGATGGTATAAGTACCTGTAAAATAGAATTATTTTCCATAAAGCACTTGCATATAAAAAAAACTTGTGCTACAATAATAAAGCTGTTTCATAGAAGAAATAGCGTAGTTTTGAATAAATATGTATATATTTAAATATAGGTTGAGAGGTGAAAATCATGAGAGAAGGAATCCATCCAGAATATTATCAGGCAACAGTAACATGTAACTGTGGAAATACTTTTGTAACTGGTTCT
>JAGOGN010000120.1 GCA_017996675.1 Lachnospiraceae bacterium
TGATCATCTGGCGTTTGTAAATGAATGTTTTTTCAATGGAGATGGAACGTTGAATGAAAAGGAATGTCACGTGATCGAATTTTACTTTTTAATGAAGTCAAAAGGAAAGCAGGAAGTTCATAGCTCTAGTATGACTCAGGGTGTTAAGGAGCATATGTGTTGGATTCCACTGAAGGAAATTGACCAGTACAAGGCTTTTCCACTTTTCTTTAAAGAGGAATTAACGAAGAACGATCATAAAATTAAACATTTTGTTTCAGATGAACGGTCAAAGGGTAAGATTTAAGAGGTGAAAGATGGCAACGATGAATATACAAATTTTTGGAACTAATAAATGTTTTGATACCAAAAAGGCAGTGCGTTATTTTAAAGAAAGAAATATCAAATATCAACTGATCGATATCAAAGAAAAAGAGATGAGTAAGGGAGAACTGACAAGTGTAGTTCAGGCTGTTGGTGGACTGGATTCGGTAGTTAACTGGAATCACAAAGATCAGGATTTAATTGCCTTAATCAAGCATATTGTTCAGGAGGATAAGTTCGAAAAAGTACTAGAAAATCAGAAAATATTGAGTACTCCAATCGTGCGTAACAAAAATAAAGCGACGATTGGATATCAGCCAAAAGTCTGGGAAGGATGGGCAGAATAGTGGATGAAGAACAAAGACTAGAAATTATGGAAGTTTTAAGAAAAAGATTTATGGAGAATCCACATCGGCATGTAGAAGTTGACTGGATGGATGTGGAACAGCGATTAAACCAGTATCCTGAAAAACTGTGGTCACTTTTTGAAATGGAACGGACCGGTGGGGAGCCTGATGTAATTAGCATGGATTCAGACGAAGGTAAAATTTATTTTTTTGATTGTTCAAAAGAAAGCCCACAATTAAGACGGAATACTTGCTATGATGGTGCAGCCAGAGAACAGCGTAAAGAACATAAACCAACCCAAAGCGCAATGGAAATGGCAGAAGAAATGAGAATTCAATTGTTGAATGAAGAGCAATATCGAAGACTGCAACAGTTTGGAGAGTTTGATTTGAAAACTTCCAGCTGGATTAAGACGCCAGATGAAATTCGCGCGTTAGGTGGAGCGCTTTTTTGTGACAGAAGATATGACCATGTATTTGTCTATCATAATGGTGCCCAGTCCTATTATTCGAATCGCGGGTTTCGAGGATATTTGGAGGTGTAAATTACATGAGTATGTTAACTGATTTTAGGATGACAGCAATAGAACAAACTCTTGGTGTGTATGGAATCCATGTTTTTAAGGGCAAAGAAGTGGTAGCACAGCATCGGTTTCGAAGTGATGATCGCGTCAACCTGTGTTCAGCGTCAAAAACATTTGTATCTATCGGCGTGGGGATTGCCCAGGCAGAAAGCAGAATCCAGCTAACAGATTCTGTTTTGGATTACTTCCCTGAATACAAGAGTATTGCACAACCTGGAAGCGAACAAATCACAATAAAGAATCTTTTGCAGATGCAGTCTGGTCACTTATCGGAAAATTTTGAGCGATACAATCAAGGTGACAGGGCAGAACTTTTTTTTCAGACAACGATGGATACAGAAGCAGGAAATCAATTCTTCTATGAAGATTTGAATTCCTATATGTTAGGAAGGGTAGTGGAAAAATCTTGTGGTGAAACGATGCTGAGATATTTAAAACCGAGACTTTTTCAACCATTGGGAATCGTGAATCCCCAGTGGCATACCTGTAACCTTGAGCATACCGCCTGCTCAGGAGGTTTGTATTTGACAACAGAAGAGTTTTCCAGAATTGGAGTTTTGATGTTGCAAAAAGGATGGTACAAGGAACAATTGATCGTACCGGAAGATTATATTGCTAAGATGCATACAGATTTAGTAGATAGTTCCTCAAAAAATGATCCAGAAACGAAAGCAGGTTATGGATATCAGGTATGGAACTGTACACAACCAGGAGCATTTCGAGCTGACGGGATGTATGGTCAAATTTGTATTGTGTTACAAGATCAGGACGCCGTGGTTACCGTCACCGCCCATAATGAGCTGGAGCACAAGGATATTATACGTGTAATTTGGAAGGATATATTGCCATTGTTATAAGTCAATCAAGGAGGTGCTTTATGAGCGGATATTTGAATATTGATGATTATATATCGAAGCAGCCACTAGAAACGCAACCGCTTCTAATGAAGATTCGTGAAACAATTCGTAAAGCTGCACCAGATGCTGTAGAAAAAATTTCTTATCAGATGCCTACTTTTTGGCAAAAAGAGAATCTGGTTCATTTTGCTGTGCTAAAAAAACACATTGGATTTTATCCAGGGGGCGAGGCAACAGGATTTTTTGCAGAACAATTGGAAGGGTATCAGTATAGTAAGGGAGCGATTCAGTTCCCATTCAATCAAGAAATCGACTATCAGTTAATCTACGAGATTACTTCCTGGAGAGTAAATCAAGTTGAAAAAAAAGTCATTCAATGATAAGCTTGTTTTATCCCCCCTAGGGGGGATAGGAAGAAGGAATGAAAATGACACAAAATAAGAACTGGAAAGCATTTGGATACGCTATTTTAGCGGCTTTATTATATGGAATTAGTACGCCTGTATCGAAGCTTTTACTATTGAAATTACCGGCTACTATGATGGCGGCCTGTTTATATTTAGGAGCAGGCTTAGGAATGCTATGCCTAGCAATGATTCAAAAACTTTATAAAAAAGGAAATAGGGAAGCTAGATTATCTGGGAGAGATGCACCTTATGTAGTGGGGATGATATTACTGGATATTGCTGCACCTATTTTTTTGATGCTTGGATTAACGATGACAACTGCAGCAAATGGATCGTTATTAAATAATTTTGAAATTGTTGCAACTTCTGTGATTGCACTTTTTTTATTTCGGGAATCAATTGGTAGGAGGATGTGGATTGCAATCGGGTTTATTACACTTTCGAGTATTCTCCTATCCATTACGGAAAAAGGAAGTCTGTCCTTTTCTTTGGGATCTTTCTTTGTTCTTTTAGCCTGTGTGTGTTGGGGATTTGAAAATAACTGTACCAGAATGCTTTCGTTAAAGGATCCGCTACAAATCGTAATATGGAAAGGTTTTGGTTCAGGAACAGGTGCATTGATCATTGCGTTCTTTGTACATGAAGTTGTAGCAGAATGGCTCTATATTGGAATCACACTTGTACTCGGTTTCGTAGCATATGGTCTCAGCATTTTCGTTTACATTTTGGCGCAAAGAAAACTTGGAGCAGCTCGTACCAGCGCGTTTTACGCATTCGCTCCGTTTATCGGAGTCATTGTTTCCTGGATTGTATTGAAGGAACCAATTACCTTGATTTTTGTTATTGCATTGATTATGATGTTAGTAGGCGCATATTTTGCGGTAACGGAACAGCATCAGCATCTGCATTTACATCTGATGGAGCAACATACCCATAAGCACAACCACAAGGATGGTCACCATAATCATGTGCATGAAGAAGTGGTTGAGGGGGAACATACGCATGAACATATCCATGAACAAATGGAACATTCTCATGGGCATCTTCCAGACTTGCATCACAGACATATCCATGAAACAAATGAATAAATAAGGAGGATACAAATGTTAAAAGAATTTAAGAAATTTGCTTTACGAGGAAATATGGTTGATTTGGCAGTTGGTATCATTATAGGCGGGGCATTTACAGGGATTGTGAATTCTTTTGTGAATAATATCATTATGCCATTGTTAAGTGTCTTCACAAACAAAATTAATTTTAGCAATTTGTTTATTGCCTTAGATGGTAAGCATTATGATTCTTTGGAACTGGCGCAAAAAGCAAAAGTGGCAACGATTAATTATGGACAGTTTCTAACCGGAGTTATTGATTTTATCATTATGGCATTTGTTGTTTTCTTAATCGTGCAATGGTTAAATAAGCTCAGAAAGAAAGAAGAACCTGTGGTAACGACTAAAAAATGTCCATATTGTATGTCGGATATTCATATTGAGGCAACGAAATGTCCTCATTGTACTGGAGAAATCAGCCTGTAATTAACCTCAGAGGTAGGGAATATGAGAAAAGTAATTCGTGTAATGGTAAGTTCCATTCTAGTTGCAATGTTATATCTTAATAGTGTCTGGGCGAATGAACTGAATGACCGGACATTGGACTTTCGGAACTTTACAGTAAATGATGTGAGCCAGTTTATTGAGCAGGAAGGAATTCAAATCCCAGAAGATATACAAAGAGTGAGTGATTATGAGGACATTATTTATTCTATTATGATGTCCGCATATGAAGATCCACAATATCGACCTGAGTATCAGTATACGAAAATGCAGGAATTGGCAGAAATAATTGCGAAGAAAGTCCGAGTATATACATTTGCCGAAGCTAGTACTTATGGGAAGTTGGATAAAGCAAACTCTGTTGCTGCAGTTGCACCCACCTATCAGCTACAAGACAGTGTAAGATATGGTGGGTGGAACAATAGCTATTTGGATTACAATTGTTATGGATTTGCACTAGACCGTATGCTCTATGGTAATCCTGGATTTTATTGTCACATTCCAATTGATATATCAAAACCAACAAGTGCGATTGCAGATCTAACATTGGCAGATCTTCGTTCGCTAGGATATACAGCTACTTATACGACAACAAGACCTGTGAGTTTGCCATCCTATAAACATATGGTTGCACTTCGCAAATCAGCCACGGATTATCATTTCATGAAATACAGTAGTGGTTCATGGCTTCATAAACCTGGAAATACAAACCCATTAAAATACAAGTATACTCCAACAAATTCAAGAGCGTGGATGAACGAGTATATTTATATCAATACTCCGAAACCACCAACACAATATTATACGGATACGATCTATTATATTATTTACTGGATTTTGGGCGGCGGAGGAACTACGAGTATTTCCATTTCAAATTAAGAATTAGAAGATAAAAATTATCTCGTATATGGTTATAAAAGAGTCACAAACCTTGTGTTTTTAAAGATTTGTGACTCTTTTCTTTAAAACAAATTTTGTAAGAGAATAATCGGAATTGTTTGCAAAATTAATTAAAAGCAGCAGTATTTGAAATACTTACAGCAAAAAACAAAGAACAAGAAAAAAACAAATATAAAAAAAAAAAAACAAAATATAAAAAAAAAAAGTAAAAATAAAAAAAAAGGAGGAGATAAAAAGAAAATGAGTTGAAAATTAAAAGAA
>JAGOGN010000121.1 GCA_017996675.1 Lachnospiraceae bacterium
ATTCAAAGTAAATCAAAGACAAGTAGCTCATCGTCAAATAAATCTTATGCAGCTCCAAGCGGTGCAGGTGCAGCGAGTGTTGTATCTTATGCAGGACAATTTGTTGGCAACCCATATGTATATGGTGGAACTAGTTTAACAAACGGTGCTGACTGCTCGGGATTTGTAATGAGTGTGTATAAAGCATTTGGTGTTTCTCTTCCACATTCCTCTTCAGGAATGAGAAGTGTAGGATATGGCGTAAGTTATAGTGAAGCACAGCCGGGAGATATTATTTGTTACAGTGGACATGTAGGTATTTATGTAGGAAATGGAACAATCGTTCATGCATCTACCCCATCTACTGGAATCAAATATGGACCAGCTACTTACAAGAAAATATTAGCAGTTCGTAGAATATTCTAATGAAATATTTACAGCTATGAGTGAAGTCACTCATAGCTGTTTTGCTTATGTGGACGATAAAAGACGGTATTGCATGACAAAAGAAGGGACTTGCAAAAACATGGAACTTGTATTTTTTCATAAAATAGCAATATGCACAAAAATGAAAACATGCAAGGGTCACATGCATATTTTTGAAGTGGAGAAAAAGCTTGCTTATCAACAATTTCAAATTGAGAAATGCCTAAAAATGGAGTTATGCACGGAGTTATCCACACTGTCCACAATAAAACAGGGTAAAAGTAGAAGAAACCGTCTTGCAAAAAAGAACGTTTGTTTTGTCGAGTTTACATAAAGTTAATAAAAACGACTCACTTTTGTAAAAACCTGTTGACAATTCAATAGTAAAATTATTGGCTTTAACACTAGTTAAGTGTCAGTTAATTCTGTGAAAAGCTGGGTTGAAATAAAAAGATGACTCTGTTATACTGTCAGAAAGCAACAGAGAAAAGGATAATGGTGAATCATGCTAAAAATGAAAAAAATAGAAATAATGGGTGTTGAGATTGATAACTATTCTGTGAGAGAATCATTGCTTTTAGCAGATGCTTATTTAAACAATCATGTAATGAATACAATTGAATATGTTACCATGGATGCCGTTAATAAAGCTTCCAAAGATTCTCATTATAAAGAACAGCTAGAAAAGATTGATCTTCTGTTACCAGGAGAGAAAGAAATGCTTGACGTTTATGGAATGAAAGATAATCAGAGAAAGAAAGAAATAGGAGAGCATCTTTTTTTTGTTGAATTTCTTCGCAAAGTGGTAAGACTGGAAAAGAGAGTATTTATAATTGGAGATAAAGAAAGCGCCATTTTAATGGTAAGTGGTTTTTTGAAAAAGTATTATGAAGAACTTCATATTGTGGGTGCAACAGCACTGGAACAAAATAATGGCGATATTGCGAATGTGATAAATGCAATTAATGCCGAAGCTCCAGATGTAATTTTATCTGTTTTACCTTCGCCTTTACAGGAAAATTTTTTGGAAGAGCAAAATGATAAGTTATGCGCCAAGGTATGGTTTGGATTTGGAAATTCCTATCGCAAGCGTAGTGGATTAATGAAAATAGTGGATGAGATGATTCGAATGTTTCGAAAAGCACTGTTGCTGTTTCGAATTACGAAATATCAGAACGAACGATAAGGCGGTGAATGAATGAGCAATTCTAAGAAGAATAGCAAATGGATGGTTTTGGTCGATATTTTTATGATTGTTTTAGGAACCGGATTGATTGCTGCAGCAATCAAGTTCGTATATGACCCATCAAGAATGGTTACGGGAGGTTTCTCCGGTATTGCGATTATTATAAAATCGGTCACGAAGAATTGGATTTCAGGTGGATTTCCTTTATGGGTAACCAATCTAGTTTTGAATGTCCCGGTCTTTATTGTTGGTTTTTTCGTAAAAGGAAAGCGCTTTATTGGACGAACAGCATTGGCAACATTTTTGTTATCTGGTTGGCTCTATATATTTCCGGATTTTGATGCGGTTAAGCAGGATCTGGTGTTGGCTGCTATTTTTGGAGGTTGCTTATCGGGTGCGGGCATCGGACTGGTCCTAAGGGCAAAGGCAACGACAGGTGGAACAGATATGGTATCTGTTTTGCTTCAGCATAAATTATTGAGACATTATTCCGTTGTTCAAATCATGCAATTTCTGGATGGAGCGATTGTATTGACAGGTATGGCAATCTTCGGGCTTCGTTTTGGTCTGTATGCAATTGTTACCATCTTTATCATTATGAAAGTTTCTGATGCACTTACAGAAGGAATGCGTTACGCAAGAGCAGCATTTATCATTACAGATGAAAAGGATCAGGTGGCAAAAGAAATACTGGCGACATTGAACAGAGGTGTGACAGGCATTCAGGCGAAGGGTATGTATTCGAACGAAGAGAAATGTATGTTATATTGTGTTGTTTCAAAAAAAGAAGTGGTTGCGCTTAAGGATTTGGTGAAAGAAATCGATGAAAAGGCATTTATTATCGTGACAGATGCGAGAGAAGTGCTGGGCGAGGGATTTTTAGAAGAGTAATAATGACGAATAAAACAGAAAGAAAGAGGAAATGCATAAAAAAAACGCTTTTCCTCTTTCTTTTTTTGTGGTTTTCTATTAGAATAGATAATAAGGTTTGTGTAATTTATTAAAATAGAGACTAAGTTTTGTCTAAAATGCCTAATCCGGGATGGAAAAGAAGAGGAGAGATCAATGATATCAAACCAGATTTTACAAAACACAATTGATGGTCTAAAAGGGATTGCGAAAGTGGACTTTTGCGTGATTGATGGAGAAGGAAATATTTTGGCAACTACATTTTTGGAGGCGGAGAATTTTTTGATGGCCGCAAGAAATTTTGTGGATTCACCAGCAGATAGTCAGGTAGTACATGGTTGTCATTTTTTTAAGATATTTGAGGATCATCAATTAGAGTATGTTTTGCTTGTAAATGGCGATAGTGAAGATGTTTTTATGATTGGAAAGATGGCTGGATTTCAAATACAAAATTTAATTATTGCATATAAAGAACGGTTTGATAAAGATAATTTTGTCAAGAATCTTCTTTTAGATAATCTTTTGTTAGTTGACATTTATAATCGTGCAAAGAAACTTCATGTTGATACCAACGCAAGAAGAGCGGTATATATTATCGAAACCAGTAAAGGAAAAGATGGCAATGAACTAGAACGAATCCGTAACATTTATGGTGGTAAATCGAAAGATTTTGTTACAGCAGTAGATGAAAAAAATATCATTGTGGTAAAGGATGTCACAGATGGAGATTCCCCATCGGAAATGTTAAAACATGCAGATGCAATTAAAATGGTTGCATCTACAGAATCGAATACAGTGCGGGTCGCATATGGTACAGTTGTGAATGAAATTAAAGAAGTATCCCGTTCTTACAAAGAAGCCAGAATGGCATTGGATGTGGGAAAGATATTTTTTGAACACAATTCTGTGGTAGCATATTCTACATTGGGAATAGGTCGTTTAATTTATCAACTTCCAATTCCTTTATGTAAAATGTTTATAAAAGAAATCTTTGATGGAAGGAGTACAGATGACTTTGACGAAGAGACGTTGACTACCATTCATAAATTTTTTGAGAATAGTTTAAATGTTTCAGAAACATCAAGGCAGTTATATATCCATAGAAATACATTAGTGTATCGATTGGATAAACTTCAAAAAAGTACAGGTTTGGATTTGCGCGTATTTGAAGATGCAATTACTTTTAAAATTGCATTGATGGTCGTAAAATATATGAAGTATATGGAGTCGTTGGATTATTAAAAAGGATAGGATAAAATGATAACACTTGATAATGTAAGTAAGATGTACGCAGCAGGGATGCCTGCTTTAAATAAAATAAGCCTTGACATTGATGAGGGAGAGTTCGTATTTGTAGTCGGAGACAGTGGTTCTGGAAAGTCCACGTTGCTGAAACTTTTGTTGAAAGAATTAGATCCGACAGAAGGAACTATTACAATCAATGGAGTGAAACTGAATCACATGCGTAGAAAGCAAGTTCCGAAATTTCGCAGGCAGATTGGAATGGTCTATCAGGACTTCCGTTTATTGCGAGACCGTAATGTATATGAGAATATTGCATTTGCGCAACGGGTAATATCGGTACCGACGCGTATCATTAGAAGTAAAGTTCCAACAATGTTGTCCATGGTTGGTTTGGCAGCTAAGTATAAATCTTATCCGAAACAAATGTCTGGAGGAGAACAACAGAGAGTTGCAATTGCAAGAGCGTTAATTAACGAACCAAAGTTGCTTCTCGCCGATGAGCCGACAGGTAATTTGGATAGCACAAATGCATGGGATATTATGAAATTGTTAGATGAAATTAATCAAAGAGGAACCACGGTTTTGGTGGTTACACATAATCTGGAAATTGTGGAGGCCATGAAGAAAAGGGTCATCACATTAAAGAAAGGCGTCATTGTAAGCGATGAACGAGCAGGTGACCCATATGACGCATATTAGTACTTTTTTTTATGTTTTAAAACAGGGAATCGTTAATATATTAAGAAACAAGATGTTTTCACTTGCCTCGATTGCGACGATGTCCGCTTGTATCTTTTTGTTTGGACTATTTTTTTCCATTGTTCAAAATTTTCAGTATATTGTAAAAAGCGCAGAATCTAGCGTAGTGGTGACTGTATTTTTTGAACCAGGTACTACAGAAGAACGAATAAAGGAAATTGGTCAGGCTATAGAAAAGCGACAGGAAGTAGCGAAAATTGAATTTGAAAGCGCCCAGGCAGCCTGGGAAGAATATAAAAAAGTTTATTTTAAGGGATCAGAGGAAATGGCTGCTGGGTTTGCGCAGGATAACCCTTTAGCGAATTCTGCTAATTATCAAATTTATATGAAGGATGTCGCAAAGCAACCTGGATTGGTAACTTATCTGGAATCGATCGAAGGAGTAAGGCGAGTGAACAAGTCAGAAATGGCTGCACATACGTTATCGGATTTTAATAAATTGGTAGGATATATATCGATTGGGATCATTGGGATTCTGTTGCTGGTTGCTATTTTTCTGATTAATAATACGATTACGGTTGGAATCGGTGTACGTCGTGAAGAAATCGCGATTATGAAATTGATAGGAGCGACAGATTTTTTTGTGCGGGCTCCATTTATTGTAGAGGGCGTTTTAATTGGTCTATTAGGATCGGCAATTCCACTTGTTATTTTGTACATTCTGTACGATAAAATAGTAATTTATATTAGTAAAACATTTA
>JAGOGN010000122.1 GCA_017996675.1 Lachnospiraceae bacterium
GTACATGAGAGACAGCTTTGCCAGATTTTATGTGCGTATCGTATTTTTTTGCCATTTGTGGGAATTACGGTTTCCTCTAGAGAACAGGCACAGTTTCGGGATGGAATTATTCGAATTGCCGCAACTAAGGTTTCCGCTGGTGTGTCCACTGGAATCGGAGATCATGAAACAAAATATGAAGGTAAAACAGTTGAAGACGAGGGCGATGAACAGTTTGAAATCGCAGATGAGCGTAGCCTGACACAAATGTATGATCAAATATGTGACGAAGGCCTTCAACCTGTTTTAAATGACTATTTATATGTGTAATCAAGGAATGAGAATCTGTATTACAAATCGCAAATTGGTAAAAGGTGACTTTTTAACTCAATTGGAATATGTGGTGGCGAAATGCCAGGTGGACAGGATTATTTTAAGGGAAAAGGATCTTTCGGAATCCGAATATGAATATCTTGGGATTTTGGTAAAAAAACTATGTGATTCCTATCATGTAGAATGCTTTTTTCATAATCATTTAGGATTAGCAAAAAAACATCAGGCAGCAGGCGTGCATCTATCTTTTTCCCAGTTACAGGATTTTTACAAGGATGAATGGAAAGAGATGAAAGTTGGATGTTCGGTTCATAGTTTAGAAGAAGCTTTTTTTGCGCAATCACGTGGGGCAGACTATTTGATCGTTAGTCCGATTTATGAAACGGACTGTAAGAAAGGTGTAAAAGGGAAGACGCCACTCTTTATTGCGCAAATAAAGAGTAAGGTGAACTTACCAGTTTATGCACTGGGAGGAATTACCAAAGAAAATGAGAAGGCATGCATCGATGCCGGAGCAAACGGAGTATGTAGGATGTCAGCTTATATGAATGAAATAATGGAGGAATCAGAATGAGAAATTATACAACACAAATGGATGCGGCAAGACAGGGAATCATTACCAAAGAAATGGTTGAAGTAGCAAAGAAAGAAAGAATGACAGATGAAGCACTGCGGGAGTTAGTAGCAAAGGGACAGGTTGCTATTTGCGCCAACAAGCATCATCATTCATTAAATCCAGAAGGTGTAGGAAGTATGTTGCGCACCAAAATTAATGTAAACTTAGGAGTGTCCAGAGATTGTAAGGATTACAATATCGAAATGGAAAAAGTGATGGCGGCTATCGATCAGGGAGCTCATGCAATTATGGACTTATCTTCACATGGAGATACTTCACCATTTCGCAAAAAATTAATAAAGGAGTGTCCAGCGATGATTGGAACTGTTCCAGTCTATGATTCTGTAATTCATTATCAGAGAGATTTAGGAACATTGACAGCAAAAGACTTTATTGATGTGGTAAGGATTCATGCAGAAGATGGTGTAGACTTTGTTACATTACACTGTGGAATTACCAGAAAGACGATTGATCAGATTCGCAATCATAAACGTAAAATGAATATCGTTTCCAGAGGAGGATCTTTGGTATTTGCGTGGATGTGCATGACAGGTGAAGAAAATCCATTTTATGAATATTATGATGAGATTTTGGAAATTTGTAGAGAGCATGATGTAACCATTTCTTTAGGAGATGCATGTAGACCGGGATGCTTGGCGGATGCAACAGATGTGTGCCAGATCGAAGAATTGGTTCGTTTAGGTGAATTAACTAAGAGAGCTTGGGAAAAAGATGTACAGGTTATGGTAGAAGGACCAGGACATGTTCCAATGGATCAGATTGCTGCTAATATGAAAGTACAGCAAACCATTTGTCAGGGAGCTCCTTTTTATGTATTAGGACCGATCGTTACAGATATTGCACCAGGGTATGATCACATTAGTGCAGCAATTGGTGGAGCAATCGCTGCAGCCAACGGAGCAGCCTTTTTATGCTATGTAACTCCAGCAGAACATCTGGCATTGCCGAATCTGGAAGATGTCAAACAGGGAATCATTGCAACGAAGATTGCAGCACATGCAGCTGATATAGCAAAAGGAATCAAAGGAGCCAGAGAAATCGATGACCGAATGGCCGAAGCGAGACAAAAGTTAGACTGGGAAGCGCAGTGGGAATGTGCAATGGATCCTGATACTGCTAGACGAGTTAGAGATGAGCGCAAGCCGGAGCATGATGATACCTGCTCCATGTGTGGCAAATTCTGCGCTGTTCGAAGTATGAACAAAGCTTTAGCAAATGAGCAGATTGATATCTTATAAAATACTTGCATTCATGAATGCTGATGTAGTATTCTTTTTATTGAAGAGCAAAGATAGTGAACGTGCGATCGCTAGGAAGCAGTCGCACGTTTTTTTTCGGAGATTGAAAAAAGCAGAATCTGAACATAAAAAAGTCATAAAAATGTGAGATAATACCTAAATAGGAGATTAAAAAATGGAATATAAGATTCAAACACAAATGAACGAACAGGACTACAGAAATTTTTTGACGTTTCATATGTTTCACAAAGGAAAAGCAATCTGGATTTACACAGCAATTTTAAGCATTGTGGCTGCTGCTGCGTGTACCTACGTTACTCAAATTATAACGATTCCATTTTTCCTTTTTTGCTGGGCTTTAATGATTGCGACCATCCTAATAACATTACGAATTAAAATTCATTTATTAATTAAGAAACGATTAAAGACGGACCGTGGGAATTTGATTCGAAGCGAAGTCATATTCTATTTTCATGAAGAAGATTTTGTTATGGAAAATCAGGGAATTGCTTCCACAGCGACCTTAAGTTATGATAAAATATATCAGGTAGTTGAGACGAAGGACTTTTATGCCTTATATTTAAATGTTAATCAAGCAACTTTGATTTCAAAGCGAAACATTGAAAATGTAGATGAATTTGGGGCTTTTTTATTAGAGCGAACCAGAGAAATCTATAAAGATTGTAGAAGAAAAAGGTAGGCGTTTTATGGAGAGAGCGGAAATTTATATTAGTCAAATCATTGAAAAGTCAAGATTGAAAGAGACGGATCAATTTATTCATCATGGCAATACCACAATATTGGAACATAATGTCGCTGTAGCCCGAAGAGCATATCGAATCGCAAAGGGACTCAAGCTTAATATCAGCGAAAAGGAGTTGATATTTGGGGCGATGTTACATGATTACTATTTTTATGACTGGCATGAAAAGGACGCAGGTCACCGGTTGCATGGATATTATCATCCAGGATTATCTTTAAAAAATGCAGTAAAAGAAATGGAACTCACAGCAATTGAGAAAGATATCATTAAGAAGCATATGTTTCCGCTCACACTAAGTCCGCCAAAGTATAAAGAAAGTTTCATTGTTTGTCTGGCTGATAAAATCTGTGCATTGGAAGAAACTTTTCGGAAAAAGAAGCTAGTTCGAATTCCAGTAGAAGTGGATAAGCAATTTTAATTTGAGGAATAAAAAGATTCTGCAAGTTGCATGAATCTTTTTTTTGCGCATTTATGAAAAGCTTATTAGGAAAAAAGGACTAGTTTCAATTCTAAAGATATGGTATGATAGTACTATATTAAGAAGTAGAAAGGTGGAAGAGATAGAAATGAAAAATCAATACTTTATGAAGGGACTTGCTCACATTGGTATTTATACCAGCAATCCAAAAGAATGTGCTGATTTTTATGTAGAACATCTGGGCTTTCATTCTTATCATATGGAACAAAGAGAAAATTTTGTGATTTACTTTGTAGAAAACCAGGGCTGTATCATTGAGTTCGTGGAAAAAGAAGGATTTCAGGGAAAAGGTGTCATTCATCATATTGCGCTGGAGGTTCAGGGAATAGAGGCATTAGCCAAAGAGCTTGCTCAAAAAGGAATTGTACCAAAGGATTATGAGATTAAAAAACTGGAACCTTTTTTTGCTGCTTCTGCTAAGAATCTTTTCTTTACAGGGCCTGCAGGGGAAGTTATTGAATTGTTTGACTATACAAATGTATAAGAGTAAGGAGCAGTAGAATGACAGATGTAATAAATGCAACAAATGAATATATAAAAGAACTTTTTTTGATTGACTCAGAGGAAGATAAATTTGTATACCGCTATGAGCATACTCTTAGAACAGCTGCAATTGGACAAAAGATTGCAAAAGAAGAGGGATTAAATGAAGAAGCATTGGTTCTTGCTTGTTTATTGCATGATATTGGTTATGTAGAGTGTGTAACTCATGAAGATTATGATACACACGGGAAAATATCATCGAGAATGGCCAGAGAATATTTAGAGAGTGTTCATTATGATCAGGAATGGATTGATACCATTACGTACGGAATATTAGCACATACAGAGGAACAGCCGGAAAGAAAACTAACTGTTTTCGAAATTAGTATTGCGGATGCAGATAATATTGATCGATTTGATGCATATCGATTATACGAATTCTTGCGTTTTTCCGATTTGGAAAAGAAAACTTCTAGTCAAATGCTGGAGCTTGCGCAAAAAAGACACCATAGATTAGTGGAATTGAGAGACTATCCAAATGGTTCTAAAACAGCTGATTTAATGTGGAAAGATAAAATTGATTTTCAGTTAGGATATTATGAAAGATTGATTAGTCAAATGTCCGCCTCTATTATGTAGGAGTGGAATTAAACTTATTAAAAATAGAACAAGCTCTGCCCAGTTTATAAGGCAAAGCTTGTTTTTCTTATTTTTCGAAGTAGTAATCAACACAGGTTCGAGATTCTCTTACTGTTTTCATAAAAACACCAACTTTTTGATGCTCTGGATGAATGATGTACGAATTTAAACCTTCGAAATCTTCGTGTTCGGTTATTAATATGAAATCATAGTTTGAAGAGTCGGCGTTAGGATCATTATATTCAATTTGGCAGGAAAGAAGAGAAGGTACAACGCCCATTAAATTCTTTAGCATGGATACTGTAATATCCATATTTTCCTGCTTACTTCGTCCCATTGCTTCGTCCATAAATTTAAACATTACAACATGCTTAATCATAGGATCCTCCTAGCGTATAAAATTAGTGCGAACTCTTGGTTCAGATTCAGGTAACGATATTTGATTGGTAGCAGCGCATTCTTTCATGCGAAGTAACCAACTCATATTCTTACCAAGTGTACGCATAATTTGTAATCCTTCTAGATCTTTCGCTACATCTTCTTTACAGCTTCCATGAACCATATTCCAATAGCAGGATGGTACTGTAATCATCTGGCTGATTTGCAAATATTTGT
>JAGOGN010000123.1 GCA_017996675.1 Lachnospiraceae bacterium
CAAGCTTGGTGGAAGCCATGAATGGAGAAGCAGGAGATTTACTGTTATTTGCTGCTGATAAGAATGAAGTGGTATGGGATAGTTTGGGTGCAGTGCGTCTGGAACTTGGAAGACAGCTTGAATTAATGGATCCAGATACTTACAACTTCTTATGGGTTACAGAATTTCCATTATTAGAATGGAGCGAAGAACAGAACCGTTTCACAGCAAAACATCATCCATTTACCATGCCAATGGAAGAAGATTATCATTTAATCGATTCCAATCCTGGCGTTGTTCGTGCGAAAGCATATGACATTGTTTTAAATGGAACTGAGATTGGTGGAGGAAGTGTTCGTATTCACCAAAATGACATTCAGGAAAAAATGTTTGAAGTATTAGGATTTACAATGGAAGATGCATACGAAAGATTTGGTTTCTTATTGCAAGCATTTAAGTTTGGTGTACCTCCACATGCTGGACTAGCATTCGGTTTAGATCGTCTGGTTATGCATTTAGCGAAAACTGAAAATATCAGAGACGTAATTGCGTTCCCGAAAGTAAAAGATGCATCTTGTTTGTTGACAGAAGCACCTGGAGTGGTTGAACAAAAACAGTTAGATGAATTAGAAATTGCAATTGCTTTGCGTGAAGAATAAAAGAACGAATAAAAGTGCAGGTTCAAAATGAACCTGCACTTTTCTTTATTCCGTCTTAGAATTTTCTGCTGGTACTTCGGTAGTACCATTTTTCCATTTGTCAAATTTTTCTAAAACAGCGTCATATGTTTGCTTACTAATATCTGGTAATTCTTTGCCCCAGGCGCCCATTGCTTTTTCGTAACCCTTTTTAAAAGCATCTAACATCAGGTCTGCTTTTTGTGGATCGTTTCCAGATAATGCTTTTGCAAAAGACAGGATTCGCTCCGAGGTTTGATCAACCCCCCAATAGCCGTCTTTACCTATGGAATCTTGCGCTGCCTGTTTAACTTCAGGTGTTACGGTATATTTACCACTTGCAAGAAACTTCCAGATGTCATCTCCATTTTCTGAAACACCAGCTTGAGTGTACATCATATTACGTACCAGGTCTTGCAATTGAGCAGTCCGTTGCTCTACATCTAGCTTCATTTGTTCAACAATTGCACTTTTTTCATACACTGCAGCCGGTTCATTAGACTTATTGGAAACATCCTTTTCTTTTACATCCTGTTTTACCGATGGATTTGCCTTTTCCGAGGCCGATTTGGCTGACTGTGCTTTCTGGTAAGCGCTGTTAGCCTGTTGAATTGAATGAATATCCATTGATTTACCCTCCCTGGTTATTATTTACGTTATATATATCGGAAATAATTAAAAATATATTAGGTGAAAATTCATTTTTTTGTTATAATAAAATGGAATAATAAAATGAGGTGGTAAAATGGACAGGATGACTTTAAAGGCCAGAGCAAAAGTGAATATTGGTTTAGATATCACGGGTGTGCTTGATAATGGGTATCATCTTGTGGATATGATTATGCAAACATTACAAATGCATGATGAGGTTACCATTCGAAAGAAAAGAGAGCGTGGAATTGAAATTCGAAGCAATTTACGTTATTTGCCTGTTAATGAAAATAATATTGTTTATCAGGCTGCGAAAATGATGGTGGATGAATTTCAGATTCAAGATGGATTACGCTTTGATATTAAGAAAGAAATTCCAGTAGCTGCCGGAATGGCTGGTGGCAGTGCGGATGCTGCAAGTGCTTTGATTGGAATCAATCGGATGTACCAGTTATCTCTTTCGACAGAGGAATTGTGCATACGAGGATTACAATTAGGGGCAGATGTTCCTTATTGTATTCAGGGTGGAACGATGCATGCAACAGGAATTGGTGAAAAGCTGGAGAGAATTACGGCGATGCCCGATTGTTTTGTTGTAGTCGTGAAACCAAAAGCAAGTGCTTCCACGAAGGTCGTTTATCAGAAATTTGATCAATTGGAACAGGTGAAGCACCCAAATATGACACAACTTTTGCTTCAAATGGAAGGCATGAATCTTAATGGAATTGCAGATGCAATGGGAAATGTTTTGGAACAGGTTACAATTTCGATGATTCCTGAAATTGCTACGATAAAAGAAGTTCTATTGAAGAACGGAGCGCTAAATGCTATGATGAGTGGAAGTGGACCGACTGTTTTTGGCCTGTATACTAATCGGGCGCAGGCAGATCGAGCAGTAGCTGAGTTAAGTAATAAAAAAAGTATTCAGAAAGCATGTGTTACAAAATTCTGGAATAAATGAAATGATAAAGTAAGTGAGGAAAGACCATGGGAGAATTGAAACTGCTAATTAATGAAGATTTGCCACTTCGAGATTTAGTGTATCACTCGATTCGAAGTGCAATATTAAAAGGTGATTTGAAGCCGGGAGACCGCTTAATGGAAATGCATCTTGCACAACAACTTGGAGTTAGTAGAACTCCAATACGTGAAGCGATCCATATGCTAGAAGAAGAAGGGTTGACCATATCGATTCCTAGAAAAGGCGCCCATGTTGCAGGGCTTACGCTAAAGGATATGGAAGATATATTCGAAATAAGGAAAGTGTTGGAAGTGTTTGCGCTGAAGAAAATTTGTGAGGAAGTATCGGCAGATGCGATTGTCAAGATGCGTTTTGCATTAAAGATCTATCAGGAGGCAATGTCTAGTGGGGAGATCGAAGTTCTTGTAGACAAGGATGCAGATTTTCATGCTACCATTTATGATGCGACTTCGAATCAGCGATTACACGGATTTGTTACACAATTGCGAGAACTTTTAGCAAGATATCGTTGGGAAGTTTTACAAAGCAACACGAATTGGGAAAAAACTTACGACGAACATAAAGAAATCGTAGATGCAATTGAAGCACATGACTTTGAACGTGCGAAGAATGCTGCAATCGATCATATTAATACAACAGAACGTATCATGATGAGAATTATGGGAAAAGAGGAATAAGTTTGAAAAGTATAGATTCAATTCAAAATGCTCCAATCGGAGTATTTGATTCCGGAGTTGGTGGACTGACTGTTGCAAGAGAAATCATGCGCCAGTTACCGAAAGAAAAGCTGGTATATTTTGGCGATACCGCCAGAGTGCCATATGGTAGTAAGTCACAGACAACAATTATTCGGTATACGAAACAAATTGTTCGATTTTTACAAACGAAACAGGTGAAAGCAATTGTAGTTGCATGCAATACCGCAAGTGCCTTTGCTTTGGAGGAAGTAGCGAAAACGTTGGATATTCCAATTATTGGAGTGGTAAAGCCAGGTGCTAAAGTTGCAGCAGAAACCACAAAGAATGGAAAGATTGGTGTTATTGGAACAGAAGGCACCATTGATAGTAAAATCTATACTCGTGTCATTCATCTACAGAACGAAAAAGCACAGGTCTTAGGAAAAGCATGTCCGTTGTTTGTTCCGCTGGTCGAGGAAGGCTGGATCAATGATCCGGTGACGGTACAAGTAGCACAAAGATATTTGGCACCATTAATTGATACAGGTATTGATACCCTTATTATGGGATGTACTCATTATCCGTTGATTCGTTCCACGATTCAGGATGTCCTTGGAGAAGGTGTACAACTGATTAATCCTGCATATGAAACCGCTCGTACGCTGACTCAACTTTTAGAAGAACAAGATTTATTGAATAAAGAAAATAGTTTTTCGAAGAATCAGTATGAATTTTATGTGAGTGATGCAGCGGAGAAATTTATGAAGTTTGCAGATTCTATTTTACCCTATGATGTGGATACGACGAAATTGATTCCAATAGAGGAGTATTAAATGACAAAAGAAATCATTTTAACTTTATCAGGAACGCAGGAACTGATTAGCAATGGAGCTTATGATGAAGAAGTCTCTCAAGCATTAGGAGAAGCCACAGATGATGGAATTCAAGTCATTGCTATTGGGGAATACTATGAGAAAAAAGGGACTCATTATATTTTATATGATGAAGTGGTAGAAGGTCAGGCCGTCGTTGATAAAAATATGAT
The DNA here is from genome assembly GCA_017996675.1 of Lachnospiraceae bacterium. The sequence goes on from JAGOGN010000123.1 coordinate 4,012, forward strand.
TAAGATTGGACCTGACAAAGTAGAAGTTACGAAAAAGGGTGGGACTTCTGTCCAGATGCTATTTGAAGAGGGAAAGAAGACCATGACGAATTACCATACGCCTTATGGATCGATTTATATGGGTGTGGATGTCTTTTCTATCGAAAAGCGAATTACAGATAGTTTGATTGAAATGCAGATTATCTATCAGTTGGAATTAAACTATGAGCCCGTAGCCATGTGTGCATTGAAACTAAAAGTTATTTCAAAAAATGATAAAAATTTTACGCTGCAATAAGTTGCAGCGTAATTTTTTAAAGATTTATTTACTGATTTTCTTTCTGATTCTGGTGTACAAACTTGGTTTCTTCGTAGGCTGTTCTAATTTACCATGATGTCCTTTTAATCCAGTAATATAGAGACCGCTTACAACAGCTTTAATTTCTTTCTTAACTGGAATATTATCAAATATTTCAGGATCAGATATTAAGCTTACAATCTTTGGTCCGATTTTGGCTTTGACAATTGGAGCTTTAGAGCGACGCAAATATTTTGGTGTGCTGTCTAAAACGATTTGAGGAAGTCCAGCGTCTTTTAAACGGACTTTCTTCTTATCGATGACGAGCATCGTTACTACTTGCGCAGAGCTTTCTAATACTTTTTCTTGTTCTGCTCTTTTCTTCTGTGCTTTTCTACCGATAAAATAAAGAACACCCATGATGACAAGAAGCACTCCTAAAACAATCAGCATTATGATCCCAAATGGCTTCATCTATAATTCCTCCTATAAATTCGTCTACAAAAGATTGTATCATCTGGCTATATAAAATGCAAGAATTTGGAATAACATCTTTTATTTTTTTAGGAATTATGGTATCCTAGAACAATGTGAAAGCTGATTTTCGGCAGAAGGAATGAGAGGTAGAAATATGAAACAAGTGATTGGTGCAATACTGGTTGTGGCTTTAGGTGCACTTTTAGTGATCGGTGCGTGGCAGTATAAAGAGAAGAAGGATAACAAGAACGATTCAGCATCTGTATCGGAAAGTTCAGAAATTCAGAAAGATCTTGGAAAGAAAATTACATTGGACGACTATGAAATGGAAGAGCT
>JAGOGN010000124.1 GCA_017996675.1 Lachnospiraceae bacterium
GTGCTAACGTTCTTATTTTTAACGCTGATGACTGATAATCTGATGATTATTCAGGTGGGAACCATTATATCAGGTATGCCGATTGCATCAATGGTAGCCATGGGAAGTGCGGAATACGAAAAACAGGGCAGACACGCTGCATTAGCGGTTGCCCTGACAACAATTTTTGCGATGATTACCATTCCAATCGTAGCAATGATATTAGGAGTTTAAAGAGGTGATCAACTGCAAACCATTAGGCGTTAATTCGTAAATGGTGTCGCAAACCGTGGATAAATATCCACGATCGTGAGAGATGCTGATGATTGCTCCATGAAAATCTTTTAAAATTTGAAAAATTACAGGCGTAGATAAAGGTGAAAAGTTTCTGGTTGGTTCGTCAAGAATCAGGACATCATTTTTATCTACGCTTATTTTTAATAAAAACAGCTTCGCCTTTTGACCACCGGAAAGGTCATTGATGGGATGGAGCATTTCGTCAGCGGTATAATTCATACTCCCCAGATAGGTGCGCACTTTCGATACGGTCTCATGATCGGGGGTCTGTGCCAGATATTCCACTGGCGTTATATCCATTGGCAATAGATCCATGTAATTTTGTGGCATATAAGCGGCATGAATATCCTTTCGCTGTAAAAGCTGATCTGCAATTTGGCGGATGAGAGTAGTCTTTCCAACGCCGTTCTTGCCAATGATACTTATTTTTTCAGGTCCGCGAACCTGCAAATGAATATTACAGGAAAGAATCCGATCTTCGATTTTCAGGGTATCTAAAGAAAAATTGATGATTTCTTTGCCATTTGGAATGACAATATTGGAATCCAGTTTGGAAAAAATAGGTTCCTCATATTGTAAAAAATCAGTGAGTTGTTCTTTCTCCCGCTGAAATCGTTTACCCATTGCGGTGACGGTATGCATTTTCTTTTTCAAAAGAGCGCCAGTATGCGGGTCCTGCCTGGATATGCTATTTTGTTGATGTTCCACTTTTTGTTGAATGTCACGATAGCGATCCATTTTCTTCTGAAACTGAATCCGTTGATTGGTGGCCAAGTGGTTTTGTTGTTGATGTTTCAGATGCCTTAGCTCCACGTAGTCATCATAAGTCGTTCTGGAAAAATTAGAGCGGGGGATGGTCTTTCGCTGAACCTGCTCTAAGTGAAGAATCCCATTTGCACAATTCTGGATTAATGTTTCATCATGAGAAATAAAGAGCACAGGGCAGGAAGACTCTAAGATAAAGGTTTCCAACCAGTACAGGGTATCCAGATCCAGATCATTAGACGGTTCATCTAAAAGTAGAAGATCTGGTTTCTTCAAAACAAGTGCAGCAAGCTGGATCTTTACTTTCTCTCCACCGGAAAAACTATTTAAAAGCTGTTCGGAGTAGAAAATCGTAGTTGGAAGGTGTAATTTTGCAGCAAGTAAATAGAGTTCAGCCTGAGGGTATAGAAAGAAATTATCATCCCTGCAGAAATATTCATAAGCAGTCAGTCCCGAATAGGCTTTAGGTAGTTCTTGTGGAAGGTAAGAAATATTCAGCCCTTTTTTGAAGATATGTCCAGTTATTTCAATATAGGAATCAATTTCCAATGGTGAATAGATTGCTTTTAATAAAGTGGACTTGCCGTTTCCCTCTTCACCTATGATGGCAATTTTATCTTTTGGCATTACTGAAAAAGTAAGGTTCTGAATCAGTGGTCTTAAATCTTTTTTATGTGTAAGTGTTAAATTTTCTATTTGTAACATTGATTTCCTCCAATAAAAAAGTTCAAATCTACTCGGATTTGAACAAACTTTCATAAATTAATATCATTATAGCAAAGCGGAATTCTATGTCAACTTAAAAAAAAGAAAAATAGGTGTTGTAAAATATTGAAATGTGAGTATAATGGTATTTATAGGAAAAAAGTACTAGTTCAATCAGGGACGTAAAGTAAGGAAGAGGAAATAAATGGAATCAGAACAATTACTAATGACAGAGGGTCCTATTCGTAAAAAAATCATTATGTTTGCCTTACCAATCTTTTGGGGAAATTTATTTCAGCAGCTTTATAATGTAGTGGATTCACTGGTAGTTGGTAACTTTGTAGGACGTGATGCACTTGCTGCAGTCAGTTCTTCTGGTCATTTGATCTTTTTAATGACAGGTTTGTTTGGTGGAATATTTATGGGAGCGGGTGTAGTCATATCCCGGTATTATGGTTCCCAGGAGATGGATAAAGTACGTACTGCAATTCATACGGCAGTTGCTTTTGGATTAGTTGCGGGAGTGATTCTGACAATCATCGGAGTCGTATTTACGCCTCATATCTTAGTGTGGATGGGGACTCCAAAATCGGTGCTTCCAAATTCGATTTTATTCTTACGTATTTATTTCGGCGGAGTTTTAGGTGTTGTGCTGTATAATACGGCCAGTGGTATCTTTCAGGCCGTGGGAGATAGCAGACATCCTTTATATTATTTGATTTTTTCTTCTGTTTTAAACGTTATTTTAGAGTTATTATTCGTGGCAGTCTTTCAATGGGGTATTTCTGGCGCTGGTGCAGCGACGGTGATTGCACAGTTTGCCAGTGCATTTTTAGCATTTGGAAGATTGATGAAAACGAAAGATGTATATCGGGTTTCTTTAAAAGAAATCGGATTTGATTCAGGAATGTTAAAACAAATTTTGAAAATGGGAATTCCTGCCGGAATGCAGAACTGTGTGATCGCACTTGCGAATATTGTGGTACAGTCTAATATAAATTCCTTTGGAGCGACAGCTGTTGCAGGATGTGGAACTTATTCCAAGATAGAGGGATTTGGTTTTATCCCAATTACTAGTTTTTCAATGGCAATGACCACTTTTATCGGACAGAATTTAGGAGCCAAGAAATACGACAGAGCACGAAAGGGTGCAAAGTTTGGAATTGCAGGTTCCTTAATTTTAGCTGAATTAGTGGGAGCTATTATTTATGTATTTGCACCAATTTTTATTTCAGCATTCAACAATGAACCAGCAGTGATTGCATTTGGAACTCAGCAGGCGCGTATTGTTTCATTATTTTATTTCTTACTTGCTTTTTCACATTGTATGGCAGGTATCCTTCGAGGGGCAGGAAAATCCATCGTTCCAATGTTCGTTATGTTAGGATGTTGGTGCATTATACGAGTTTCCTATATTACCTTAATTACACATTTTGTTTCGCAGATTAATGTTGTATTTTGGGCGTACCCACTGACTTGGACATTGAGTTCAATTGTCTTTTTCTTCTATTATAAGAAGGCAGATTGGGTTCACGGGTTTGAAGGTAAACAACTAACGGCATAACTCACTCTTTATCTATAAAAGGGGAACATCCTCCCCAAAAAAAGCTGCAGGCATTTGCCTACAGCTTTTTTGAAAGTTAAACTACTTCGTATCCGTTTCACCTTTGGAATCACTCGAAGTCTCGGGATCTGTTTGATCATAAGAATCAGCTGAAATATTACGACTAAGTAGGCGCTTATTGGTCCATTCACGTAGTAAGGAATATAACACAGAACAAAGAGGAATAAATATTAACATTCCAGAAACGCCCATCAAATTGCCACCAATGAAGACAGCTGCTAATACCCAGATAGATGGTAGTCCAATTGAGCCTCCCACAATGTGCGGATAAATCAGATTTCCCTCTAACTGCTGAATAATTAGAAACATGATGATGAACCACAGTGCTTGTATTGGATTAACCATGACAATTAATAAGGCACCTACCGCACAACCAATAAATGCGCCAATCATTGGAATCAGTGCTGTAAAAGCAATTAGGATTCCAATTAACATGGCATATGGAAAGCGTAGAATAGTCATAGCAATAAAAAACAGTGAGCCTAAAATGCATGCGTCCAAACATTGACCCGATAAGAAGCTGGAAAAAGTTTTATGGGTTAGCTTCCCAATGGTAAGAATCCGCTCGGCCCGATCTTTTTTCGCAGTTGCAAAAAGAAGTTTTTTACATTGACGAGACAGAGTTTCTTTTTGCAGAAGAACGTATACTGAAAAAATAAAACCAATGAAAAATACCATTACACCATTAAATACGCCTGAGATTAAGGAAACACTGGAGGAAAATAGTCCTGATGCACTTTCCTGGGCAAATGTGATTACTTTTTGTACAGTCGAATCCCAGTCCCATTTGGATATCGTCTTCTTGATTTCTGGATAATCACTAGAAAGCGAATTAACGAAATTGGTCAGTTCCTTGTAAGCTTTCGGAACTTGTTTTCCAATCGATACAAAGGTGTCTGCAAGTTCAGGTATGACGATGAACATCACTAAAATAATGATTGCGATAATGAGTAGGAGCGTGAGAAGAAGACTAATGCCACGTGCGCCTTTATTTTTCAATTTTGGGATTTTTCGAACAAGTCTTTCGATAAAATTCATTGGTACGCTTAATACAAATGCGATGCAGCCTCCTAAAATGAAAGGGAAAATCAACGACCATCCAATATCGAGTAATTTAAGAACATCTTTTAAATAAATGACTGCTGCAAATAATAAAGCACATAAAAAGTAGGGATAGTAATGTTTCTTACGGTTTTGATCCATATTTATAGTATCCTTTCACGGTTGATGACTTATTTTACCAATTCTTTCAATAAAATACAATCGCAAGGCGCTCTTTACTTGACAAAATACCTTAGAATGATATAATAATCGATATAAATAACAAAAGCGATGATGAAGACAGTAGTTATTTGATTCTTGTCACAGCGAGCCGGGAGGGTGTAAGCCGGTACATAGAGCAAATAGATGAATATCACTTCTAAGCTTCAGGCTGAACGATTTATTTAGTAGGCTTTGACGGTTTCCCCCGTTATCGGGAGCGCATATACGTGAATGCAAGTATGCAGTAATAGGTGGTTGTGATAGCGATAGCTTTCATCCTTTTGCTAGGATGAAAGCTTTTTTGACTTTAAAAGTCATGAAATAAACAAAGAATCAACACCCCCGACTGCAAAAGAAAGGAAGAGAAAATATGTATAAGAAAGTATCCACAGACCTTAATTTTGTTGAGAGAGAAAAACAAATCGAGCAATTTTGGAAAGACCATGATATTTTTAAGAAAAGTATGG
>JAGOGN010000125.1 GCA_017996675.1 Lachnospiraceae bacterium
ACTGGGATGCTTATCGCAATCGCTCGATTGGATTTGTTTTTCAAAGTTATAACCTGATTGGCCATCAGACCGTATTACAGAATGTGGAGATTGCTCTGACATTATCAGGAGTTAGTGTGATGGAACGTCGCAAACGGGCAAAGGAAGCTCTAATCGAGGTAGGATTGGAAGATCAGATTAAGAAAAGACCGAATCAGTTATCTGGAGGACAGATGCAACGAGTGGCAATTGCAAGAGCACTGGTCAATAATCCAGATATTATTTTGGCGGATGAACCTACGGGAGCATTGGATAGTCATACCAGCGTTCAGATTATGGAAATATTAAAGGAAGTTGCAAAGACCAGACTGGTTATTATGGTTACTCATAATGGAGAGATTGCGAAAGAGTATTCTTCCAGAATCATTCGTCTTTTAGATGGAGAAATTCAATCAGACAGTAATGCCGTGGAGGCATGTCCATCCTTAGATCAGGATACAACAAAGTTATCCAAGAAAATGAAGAAAACATCCATGTCGATTATGACAGCTGCATCCCTTTCTTTTAGAAACTTGATGACAAAGAGAGGAAGAACTATTATCACTTCTTTTGCCGGAAGTATCGGAATCATAGGTGTTGCATTAGTGTTAGCATTGTCAAATGGATTATCAGGGTATATGAGTAAGATGCAGTCGGATACATTGTCTGGATTTCCAGTAACCATCAGTTCCACGCCACTTACCATTAATTTTTCAGGACCAATGACGGATCGAAGTGATGGATACAAAGAGTATCCAAAGGGTGATATTTTATATGCTTACGATCGTAATGAGAATAGTAAGCAACATGAAAATCTTCTGACAGAGGAATATGTTCAGTACATCAAAGAGTTAGACAAAGAAGTTCCGAATACAGCTAATAGTATTTCCTTTTCGTATGGAGCGATGAGTAACCTGTTAGCAAAGGGCGAAGATAATACCGTTAAATTCCAGTCCATGGGTGCTTGGCAGGAACTTCCTGATGATAAGAAATTTGTCCAGTCTTTATATGATTTTATTGGAAACAACAGTAGGATGCCTGAAGCATCAAATGAAATTGTTCTAGTTGTAGATGAATATAATCGTCTGGATCAGTCTTTCTTAGAAAGTCTTGGAATATCTGGGTCTGACAAGAAGATGAAACTAACCGATTTCATTGGAAAATCAATTCTGAAAGTGATACCAAACAATGATTATTACACAAAGCAGGGAGAACTGTTTGTGCCTGCTGCATCAAACGAGTACGAGTCCTTGTTTAAAAGTGATAAAGGAACTTTATTGACCATTGTAGGAATCTTACGACCAAAGCAGGATACCAACAATAATTCGTATCGTTATCTTTCAAGCGGACTTGCTTATACCAGTGATTTAATGGAACAGATCGTTTTGGATGCACAGCAAAGTGAGATTGCAAATGCACAGGAAATTTCAGAAAAGAGTGTGCTAACTGGGATGCCTTTTGCAAATGAGAAGGATAAGAAAGAAACACTTCTCGCATTGGGTAAAGATACCACACCAGTCAATATCAGCATTTATCCAAAAGACTATAAAAGCAAAGATAAGATTATGGACTACCTAGATGAATATAATAAGGGCAAATCAGAGAAGAACCAAGTAATCTATACTGACCTTGCAGCGACGATCACAGAAATGACAGGAACGTTACTGGATACGGTTACCTATGTTCTGGTTGGATTCGCAGCGATTTCATTGGTGGTTTCTACTATTATGATAGCGATCATAACCTATGTTTCGGTTATTGAGCGTACCAAAGAAATCGGAATTCTAAGAAGCGTTGGAGCGAGAAAGAAAGATATTTCCAGAGTATTTAATGCAGAAACACTGATCATCGGATTTACAGCAGGCTCTTTTGGCGTGATTCTGGCATATTTATTATCGATTCCAATTAACCAGACAATTCTCAAGCTAGTGAAGATTGATGGAGTGGCAAATTTAAGTCCGATTCATGCACTTTATCTTATTATAGGAAGTATGGGGCTGACTTTAATTGCTGGATTTATTCCTTCCAGAATGGCTGCAAAGAAAGATCCAGTGAAAGCTCTAAGAACAGAATAAAAGTGATAGATAAAATTACAAAAAAGAAAAACTTGACATTGTCAGGTTTTTTTTACTATAATTTCATAGTGAACAGATGGGAATTATAGGAAAGAAGAAAAAAGATGAGAATATACTTTGATTATGCAGGAACATGTCCGATGGAAGCAGATACGATTAGGGAAATGAGTCGAGTGATGGAACTATATGCAGGAAATCCGTCGAGTGTTTATTGGGAAGGGCAACAAGCTGCAAGAATTGTTCAGCAGTCAAGAGAAAAGATTGCGGTGGCAATCGATGGAAGCTTTAAAAACCTCTATTTTACAGGTAGCGGATCAGAGAGTGCGTGTCAGGCTATTATTTCAGCTGCCATGGCAGGTGCTAGAGAAGGAAAGAAGCACTTGATTGCAAGTGCGATTGAGCATGCTTGCGTCATTCGAACGTTGGAATACTTGTCACTTCAGGGATTTACCTATACATTGATTCCGGTTGATGATCAAGGACTTCTTCGGCTTGAACAATTAGAGAAGGCGATTACGAATGAAACCTGTCTGGTAAGTGTCATGTTAGTTAATAATGAAATTGGAGCCATTCAGGATGTTCGAAAAATACAGGAAATCTGTTCAGATAGAAATATTTATTTCCATTGTGATGGGACTCAGGCGATTCCACACCAAAAGGTTTCGATGAAGGAAGGAAATTTCGATTACTTTAGTTTCTCGGCTCATAAGTTTGGCGGACCAAAAGGGATGGGTTGCCTTTATGTGAAAGATGACGCACCACTTTCTCCTCTGTTATATGGTGGGAAGCAGGAGCGTGGAATGAGAGCGGGAACAGAGAATGTGCCAGGTATCGTTGGAACCGCTTATGCATTAGAGAAAAGAATAGAACGAATGGAAGATTTTCAACATCATTTAAATAAAATGCACATTTATTTTTACGAAAGAATACAAAAAATTAAGGGCACGAGAGTTATCAGCCCACCGAATGGGGTGCCAGGGATTATTAATGTTGCTTTTCAAGGAATCGCCAACAATCAAATGGTGTTACAAATGGATCAGGCAGGAATTGCTATCTCAAACGGATCTGCATGCGAAGCGGGTGCCATTGAGATGAGTCATGTTCTGCTGGCAATGGGACTAGAGCGTGCAATTGTGAAAGAAGCAGTGCGATTTTCTTTTGGTGAGCAGAATACGTTAGAAGAAGTTAAAAGGGCATTGGATGTGATTGAACAAATCGTAGAGAGGATGAATCATGAGTAAAAAAGCATTGGTAGCAATGAGTGGAGGAGTGGACTCTTCTGTAGCACTTTATCTTACGCAAATGGCAGGATATGAGTGCATTGGAGTAACAATGAAACTGTACGATGGAAAAAATGAATGTGTCAATAAGAAATCATGCTGTTCCCTTAGTGATGTGGAAGATGCACGTAGTGTAGCAGCAAAGTTCGATGTTCCATTTTATGTGTTTGACTACAGAGAAGAATTTAGGAATCAGGTTATGGACAAGTTTATACAGGAATATAAGGACGGAAATACGCCTAATCCATGTATTGATTGTAATCATTATATGAAGTTTCAACATTTATATCAACATGCACGACAGTTGGGGTGCGATGTGATTGTAACAGGACATTATGCGAGGGTGATTTACAGAGAAGAAAATGGCGAGTATGAGTTACACCATGGAATTGACGGGAATAAAGACCAAAGTTATGTCTTGTTTTCATTAAATCAAGAGCAATTAAAACATACATATTTCCCGTTGGGGGACTATACGAAAGAAGAAATTCGAAGTATGGCTGACAATCTTGGACTGGTGAATGCACATAAACCAGATAGTCAGGATATTTGTTTTATCGAAGGCGGAAATTACGCGGATTTCTTAGAAGAGAACGGAATGACTAGTATTGAGGGTGACTTCGTAAATGAGGAAGGTGAAGTGTTAGGAAAACATTTAGGATATTTTCATTATACGATTGGGCAAAGAAAAGGTCTAGGAATTGCGGGTGCGAATCCTTATTATGTGAAGCGCATTGAACCTGAAAGTAATCGTGTCATTGTTGGATCAAAGGAGGAGCTGCAAGTTAGGAGATTATTGGTTGACAATTTGTTTTGGACAAGTGAATCTGCAAGGGCGAATGAGTTTTATTGTAATGTGAGATGTCGCTATCATCAAGCGCTGGTAAACGCGAGGGTAATAGTAGAGGATGGTGGAAAATGTAATGTATATTTGGAAGAAGAGGTGTATGGGATTGCGCCTGGTCAGGCAGTAGTTTTTTACCAGGGAAGTCGAATCCTAGGTGGAGGTACCATTCAAAAAACAGATTGTCAACTTGATAAAGAAAGATAGGTTGACAATCGCATTTGAGGATGTTATTCTATTTTTCGAGGTGAAAAGACGATGAATAAAAAACTTTCGATTTATCAAATGGCAGGTTGTGGGATCTTTGCTGCAATCATGTGTGTATTGGCACCAATTGCAATACCGGTAGGACCGATTCCGATTACACTTGGAGTATTTGTAGTGATGCTTTCTGGAATAGTTTTGGGATGGAAACTGGCAGGAACTTCGATTCTTGTTTATGTGATGCTAGGCTTCGTAGGACTTCCAGTATTTTCTGGCGGAAAAGGTGGACCAGGAGTTCTGGTTGGACCTACAGGAGGATACATCTGGTCCTTTATCTTAATGGCTTTGTGGATCGGCTTTTGGTCACAAAAATTAAAGGGTAAACAGGCTTGGCAGCGAATCAATTTGGGACTAATAGCAGTTAGCAGTTTACTAATATGTTATTTTTTCGGTACACTGCAATTTTCGATGGTCTGCGATCTTTCCTGGAATCGATCACTGGCGTTATGTGTGTATCCATTTGTGATTCCAGATTTAGGTAAAGCCGTTGCAGCTGCATTGATCGGTTATGAAATTCGTAAAAGGTTGAAAAAAAGTGGACAGTCTTATACAATATAAAGTGTATAGGAGGTAGGTCATGGAAATATGGTTAATCAGGCATGGTGATACAC
>JAGOGN010000126.1 GCA_017996675.1 Lachnospiraceae bacterium
AATGTCTGGTATAATAAAGATATCATCTTGAAAATCGAGTGTTGCTCTGTGGATAACTTGCAGGGTTTAATAAGTATCTTTACTCCAAAGTTGCAATCAATAATTTATTGAGAAAGATTGAAAGGTGGTGGTAAATAATGTTACAATGTGGGAGTATCAGTTTAAATTCTTCTTGAAATAGTGTTCTTTTAAGCTAATAAAAAATGCACGTGGAATTTAGGTGATATTAATAATTTCTAAAAATAAAAATATATGATATCGGGGGAACTTTATGGGTAGATTTAAGTTTCGCTTTTTTTTCATGTTTGTACTATTTTTTTTAGGGGCACCCGTGCATGTTCATGCAGAACAGGATGTGGATACAGTCCTTATTTTAAACTCATACCATCAGGGGTTTGCATGGACAGATGAACAGATGGAGGGAATTCAGGAAGAAGTGAAGGCTTCGGGGAAAGAGCTGGAAATTTATGTGGAATACCTGGACTGGAAAAAATTTCCGACAGACCATAACGAAAAAGGATTCTATGATTTAATTCATTATAAATATTCTGATAAGAAAATCGATGTTGTTATTTGTACAGATGATTCGGCTTTTCAGTTTGCATTAAAATATCGAGATGACTTATTTAAAAGCGCACCAATTGTATTTAGTGGTGTTGGGGAAACGAGTTATGAAGAACTGGTTGCCAGTCAGGATAATTATACAGGAATTATGCAGGTTATGGATCCTTATGGCACAATTCTTGCAGCAAAACAGATTAACCCGAAGTTAAATACAATTTATGTAATTTATGACAATACCAAAAGTGGTAAAGCAATTGGTAGTGAGTGCGTAGAAGCCGCCAATCAGATTTCTAAGGATATTCAGGTTGTTTTGTTGAATAATCTGGCAACAGAGAGCATTTTAGAAAAGGTATGGGCGGCGGATGAGAATTCGATTGTATTAATGACCAATTATGTCCTTGATGGGAAATGGGTATACTTGAGTCAGGAAAAATTCTGCGAACAGATCAGTAAGGTTTCAAAAGTTCCTGTATATCATCTTTATCATTTTGGAATGGGGCATGGAATTCTTGGCGGAGATATGATTCTTGGCACAATCCAGGGAAATGAAGCAGCCAGACTTGCACTTTTAATATTAAGCGGAACAAATGCCGATGAAATTCCGATTCTAAACGAAGATACCAATCAAATGATGTTTGATTATTCGGTGATGCAGAAGTTTGGTATCAGCAAAAGTGAACTTCCGCAGGGAAGTATGGTGATAAATGAACCTCCGAATTTTTTTGAGATCTATAGAACGCAGATCATTGCTGCATTTATTGTATTTATTGTTTTAATTGCTTTTACGATTTCCTTATTATTTTACATTCACAAAATCAGAAGTATGCAAAGAAAGTTAAAAGAGAATCATGAAGAACTGACACAGTTATATGAAGAAATCACAGCATCGGATGAAGAGATGCGGGCGCAATATGATGAAATCATTGAAGCACATGAACTGCTGGAAGTATCTAACAATAAATTGTTGCGATTAACACAACATGATACGCTTACTGGTCTATACAATAGACATTATTTGTATCATGTACTTGATGTTATTTTAAAAGTAAATCAAATGCCCTGTGCGCTATACTTTTTGGATCTTGATAATTTTAAGTATGTGAATGATACGTTAGGGCATACACTTGGTGATACTTTATTAAAAGAAATTAGTGATAAAATGAACGGGATTATGAAAGATGGAATTCATCTGGTAAGACTTGGCGGAGATGAGTTTGTATTCTTTTATGAGAATATATCTGATAAAAAGGAAATTGAAGAGTTTGCATTAAAAATACTATCAGTTTTTGAGCAGCCATATCAGATAGAAGATAATGCTCTTCTAATTAGTGGTAGTCTTGGAATTGCGTTGTCGCCAGACAATGGGAAATCAATGGAAATTCTCTTGAAAAATGCGGATATGGCGATGTATTATATCAAAAGCAGAGGAAAAAAAGGATATTATTTCTTTGATGATTCACTAGAAGAAATGATGCGTGATAGAGTCGGGATTGAAAGAAAATTTGCATCAGCTTTAGAAAATAATGAATTTTTTGTAGTTTATCAGGCCCAGATTTGTCCAGAACATGAATCGATCTGCGGATATGAAGCGTTGGCAAGATGGAATTCTGAGGGTGAGTTGATTTCACCATTAAAATTCATAAAAATAGCGGAGGAATCTGGATTTATTATTTCATTGGGAGAATGGATTCTTCGAAAAGCATGCACAGACATTGCAAATCTGAATAGAGAATCAAATAAAGAGTATTTTATATCAGTCAATGTATCCGTAATTCAGTTGCTTCAAAACGACTTTGCAGAGAAAGTAATTCAAATCATTAATGAAACAAAAATCAATCCAGCACAATTGATTCTGGAAGTAACAGAGTCTGTGTTTATGGAGTCCTCTGAACAAATTAAAGAACATTTAATAAAATTACGTGAAAAATCAATAGGAATCGCACTTGATGATTTTGGAACAGGATATTCGTCGCTCGCATATCTTAAAGATTTTCCAATAACGACATTAAAGGTAGATAAATTATTTATTGATTCCATCACAAACTCAGAAGAGATGGATAATATTACAGATACTATTATACAGATGGGTCATAATATGAATATGAAAGTTGTAGCAGAAGGTGTAGAAGCAGAAAATCAGGTTCTATATCTGAAAAAGAGTCATTGTGACCTGATACAGGGATTCTTTTATGCAAAGCCTATGGTATTTGAGGAATTAAAGCACTTTGTCAGTACATTTTAAAATCAGCACAAAGAATAAAGGCAGAAGCATTTTGTGGACGAATCATTCGTGAGAACGTTTGGCAAAAATTTCCGGTAGCAAGTGATATATACTTATCGCTGATGTATATTTTATCAGGGTGATGGATGGCATAATTAAAAAATGATTTTGACACGTGATTGTCGCCTTTTTTCATAGGAGAAAACATAGTACGGTTACGAAAATAGGATTCTGGCTGGAAAAGAGTATCAGTAACCTGAATACCTAGATCATTAATCAAATAAATGCATTCCAGCTCACTATTACAGCAAAGTAAGTCTGTAAAGGATTCATATAGGCAATCAGCCTGACAGGTTAATGCAATGGATTCTAATTGTTCAAATATTTTTTTTCGGATGTCGATGATATTGGTATACTGGCGCATCTTGCTTATAAATTTTTTCTGATATAACTCGGAATTCTGGAGCATTGTTCCTTGAATGAGAGGGTGTTGACTGCATCTGAGGGGATTGCCGGACTGAAGAAATATCCTTGAAACCAGTCAACACCACATTCGACACAAGTAACAACTTCCTGTTCTGTTTCAACGCCCTCTGCAATCGTAATAGAACCAATTTTTTGACCGAGATCCGAAATTGCTTTAATTACTTCTTGCTTATAAAAATTAAATTGAACTTCACAAATAACTGAACGGTCAATTTTAATAATGTCAGGCCTTGCAAGTACAATTCGATTTAAATTAGAGTATCCTGCACCAACATCGTCCAGAGCAATTACAAAACCATAATGTCGATATAGATTTACCAGTTCTAAAAGTAAAGCGTCATTCGTGGCACGTTTCTCGTTTATTTCAATGACAATTTTGTTGCGTTCAATTTGAAGAGTATCAATCTGGAGAACAATTTCATCGGCATGATCAAGGTAATATTCTAATAATGAGGTCTCCATGTTAATAAAAAGAAGCGTATCCTGACCGGACTTATGATAATCGGAAAGAGCAAGGTTCTGACATAATGAATCCAGTCGTGCAACTTCATCAATTTTAGCAGAATAAGAAAAAAGAAGTTCAGGTGAAATTGACTCCTCTTTATAGGATGCACGAAGCAGAGATTCATGGCCAATAGAGCAGCATTTGCTAATACTAACAATGGGTTGGAAAAAGACTCTGGTTTCTTGGGATTGCAGAACATGAAGATAGATATCCTTGGAAATCTGATGTATCATAATCGGTCTCCTTATAATGATAAAAGGCGCTCTTCCGTGGAAGAACGCCTTTGTTAGTGTTGATTATAGAGGATGATTCGGGTCGTGTCAATGAGAAGACGGATAATTCAGAAAGTATTATTGATATGTAGAAATGAGGTAATTATTATTATCTTTAGTATTATTAGAGTCCCTTTTACAAACTTCTTGAAGTTTACTTTCGGTATAAACTTAAAACGGTACCGTGCAATTTCTACCCAATTGATAAGCAATAAAAAACAATTTTTTTTGTTTCTATGTTGACACGGGCAGAAGCCCATAGATCAACTTTTGGAGATATGCTAATTACGATTAAAGATACATTTCGCGACGCTATATTTTTTGGCTTTACTGGAACACCAATTCATGAAGAAAATCAGAAAAAATTAAATACTACAGTAACTGTGTTTGGAAATGAATTACATAGATATAGCATTGCAGACGGAATCAGAGACAGGAATGTTCTTGGATTTGATCCAGTAAAGGTTTTAACCTACAAGGATAAAGACTTAAGAAAGGTAGTAGCTCTTTTGAATGCAAAAGCAATTTCAGAAGAGGAGGCGATTTCAGATTCTGAAAAATCAAAAATTTATTATAAATTTTTGGATCCAACACAAGTTAAAATGGCTGGATTTATTGGAGATAATGGTAAATGGGAAAAGGGAATTGAGGACTATATACCCAATGCTCAATACCAAACAGATGAGCATAAAAATAGTGTTGTTAAGGACATAGTAGAAAACTGGACTGCTTTAAGTAGAGGAAACAAATTCCATGCGATTTTTGCAACCAGCAGTATTCCAGAAGCAATTGAATATTATAGACTACTAAAGAAGGCGATGCCAAAGCTTAAAACTACTTGTTTGTTTGATCCAAATATTGATAATGTACCTGGATTTGAATATAAAGAAGATGGATTGTTAGAGTGTCAGACGGCACATTGTGGGAGGTGTGAACAGCACTTTATTGTAGGTGCTTTCACATCCCCGACTGTGCGGTTTGGTAGGTAACTGCAAACTCTCAGAGGAATCACCGCACACTGTCGTAGTCT
>JAGOGN010000127.1 GCA_017996675.1 Lachnospiraceae bacterium
TCTCTTTTCCACCAGGAATAACTTTTCCTACCTTTTTCAGATCATATTTTTCCACTATTTCTTTTTGACAAAATTCTACGTCCCCTTCACCCGTCACTAGAATTATCTGGTCCACTGAACTTTTTTCAAACGCCAAAAGAGAATAGTAAAGCAGAGGTTTCTGATTAATCTCCATATATTGTTTTTTGACCTGCTGGTTCATTCGGTTCCCTTTTCCGGCCGCCAAAATAACTCCTATTACCATTTAACGCTCTCCTAACTTTAGGTTCGGAACTGCATTCAAATCCAGACCACTACGAACTCCCTTATGAAACTCATAGAATGCTGCCGCTCCAATCATCGCTGCATTATCCGTGCAGAAAATACCAGAAGGGTAATAAAATTCAATCTTATTTTTTACGCACGCTTCGATCATGGCATTCCGAAGAGTTAAATTCGATGCCACGCCACCCGCAATTGCAAGTTTTTGCTCACCATGTTCAAGCACAGCGTGAATTGCATGTTCCACTAGTACATCAATAACTGCCTTTTGAAAAGAGGCAGCAACATCTGCGCCCGAAAAAGTTTCCCCCTTCATCTTACATCCATTTACATAATTCAAAACAGCAGACTTTAAACCACTGAAACTGAAATCGTACTCTCCACCAGAAATTTTGGCGCGCGGAAAACGAATCGCATCTGGATTGCCTTCCTTTGCTTTCTTTTCAATCTTTGGTCCCCCTGGATAGCCTAATCCAATTGCCCTAGCAACCTTATCAAACGCTTCACCTGCAGCGTCATCTCTGGTCTTTCCAATAATTTCATAGGATCCATAATCCTTCACGTTTACTAGATGTGTATGCCCTCCAGATACAACAAGACAAATAAAAGGGGGCTTCAAATCTTTATTTTCTATATAATTAGCACAAATGTGGCCTTCTATATGATGCACACCAATTAATGGTTTATTTGCGCCATAACTTAGAGCTTTCGCATGTGCAACACCTACTAAAAGCGCGCCGACTAAACCTGGACCATAGGTTACCGCGATGGCATCTACCTCATTGAGCGAAACATGCGCCTCACTCAGAGCCTCTTCAACCACTTGATTGATCCGCTCCATATGTTTCCTAGATGCAATTTCTGGAACTACGCCTCCATAAAGTGTGTGTATATCAATTTGAGAAGAAATCACATTACTCAACACTTCTCTTCCATTCTTTACTACACTTGCGGCTGTTTCATCACAAGAACTTTCAATCGCAAGAATTCGTATATCTTTAGTCATCTTTTTTTTCACCTTCAATCAAATAAAACACCAATATTTTCCATTGTTCATTATCGTCTTTTCGCAAAACATAGCGCTGGTAAGTTTTTTTGTAAGAAGAACCTTCTTTTATAAAATAGCTGCTGGTTACGTAAGCACATTCCCGTTTATCAATAACTTTATAAATAACATCATTGGTGCTGCTTACTGTCCAGGACTCAATTGTTCGTTTATTGTCCTGATATTGTTTGATTTCCAATCTCAGGTTATTGAAGAACACATCACGATCATTATTTGATAAAAGTTCCTCATCTAATAACCCTCTTTGCAGGTCACCCAGCTTAAGGAATTGTTTGTCTGTATATTCTTCTTTATAATAGCTTGATGTAATTCTGTTATAGAGCTTCACAACAGTTCGTGGAGTCTTTGGGTAATCGTCTTCCAGATCGCTATCTTCAATAATCTTTTCAACTTCCGTGCGGTCATCGCTCGTTTTAACATCTTCTGAATCATTTCGATTCGATAAATAAACATAATATCCGATTATTAAACCTATGCAAACAAGTCCTACAATTATTACCCGAACATTTTTCATACTTTCCACCCTTTCTATTCTTCGTCAAACACAAGCTCCAATGTTTTCCCATCTTTTCCTAAATAAGACTGTTCAAATATTGCTGTAACATCCTTCATATACTGTTCTGGCCGAACAAGTGACGGGCTAAAATGCGTAAGCCACATCTGTCCAACGTTTGCATCTTTTGCTACTTGTGCCGCTTCATAAAAGGTCATATGTTTATATTGACGTGCTTTTGCAGCTTTTTCCGGTTCGCCATACATTCCTTCAATAATTAGCAAATCTGATCCTTCCATGTATTCAACCATTGATTTGGTAGGCCTGGTATCCGTACAATATCCCACTTTTAGCCCTTTTCTTGGTGGTCCTAAAACCATATTAGGCTCCACAATCGTACCAGCAAACTCTATGGTTTCTCCTTTTTGCAGTCTTCCCCACATTTGTACAGGCAACCCAAGACTCTTTGCTTTCTCCATCATAAATCTACCTGCCCGTTCAATTTCGATTGTATAACCATAGCAGCTAATATTATGATTCACGCGGAAGGCTCTAATTTTCATTCCATTTACCCAAAAAATTTCTGTCGGTTCCTGTAATTCTTTATACACGACTTCAAAAGGAAGTTCTGGCGCAATCATACGCAAAGCATCCACAACTTGCGTTAGACCTTTGGGACCAACAAGCAACAACGGTTCCAGTCTGTCGGCATTCCCCATCGTTAAAAGCAGACCAGGTAAGCCACTAATGTGATCTGCGTGATAGTGCGTAAAACAGATTACATCGATTGGTTTAAATGTCCATCCTTTTTCTTTTATTGCAATCTGTGTGCCTTCTCCACAATCAATCAGCAGACTACTTCCGTTGTGACGTGCCATCATCGATGTCAGCCAACGATTTGGCAAAGGCATCATTCCAGATGTGCCGAGCAAACATATATCTAACATATTTTTTCCTTCCAATTGTTCCAATTCATTTTCATTACAATTCCATCTTCTCTCGGTTGTTCGTAAAAGTCCGGTCGTAGACCAATCTTCTCAAATCCCATCTTTTTATAAAGATGAATTGCTTGTTCATTAGACTTTCTGACTTCTAAAATCAGATGTTCTATTTTTTCTTGTCTTGCCTGTTTCAATGCAGCATCCATCAGAATTTGACCAATTCCCTGGTTCCACATCTTTTTATCCACTCCGACATTTGTGATTTCAGCCTCATCAAATGCACAGTACATTCCCAGATACCCTACAACTTTCTCTTCCATTTTAGCCACTAAAAAGATGGAACCGATCTGGTTCATGCCACCCAGAAACCCCTCATACGTCCACGGCATTGAAAAAAGCTGCTCTTCTATTTTAACCACCTGATTCAAGTCGCCCTCTTGCATGGGTTTAACAATCATGTGCATTCTCCTGTTCCAGTCTTTCCTGTTCCAGTCTTTCCCGTTCCGCTTGTGAAACTCTTAAATATTCCGGTCTGTGCGAGGCTGCATCCTGCGTCATTCCTTTTTCCATCAACTGAAGGCCCAAATAGGCAACTGCTCCAGCTCTTTGATGGCTCAAATGTGGTGGCGCAAACATAAAAGGAACATTTAATTCCTGATTTATAATGTCCTCAAAAACTTCGACTCCATCTCCAAGAAAGATTACGTTCTCACCTAACTGGTTAACTTTGGCAATCAATTCATCAATTCCAATTGCCGAGTGTTCCAGTATGGTTTCACACTCAAGCCCCAAGAAACGATAAATACCTGTATAGGTCTGGTTTCTTCTCGCATCCATAATTGGGCAAACAATTGCTTGTGTTCCGACAAAATTATAAGCTAACGCCATTAAGGTATCCACATGAATGAGTGGCTTTCCTAACGCCTGTCCCAATCCTTTGGCTGTTGCCGATCCAATTCGAAGACCTGTAAAAGAACCTGGGCCCCCAGAAATAGCAATTCCATCAATTGTATTTAAATCCAATTCTATCATCTGAACAATTTCATTTAACATTGGCAGTAAGGTCTGGGAGTGTGTTTTCTTAAAATGTATGGTGTACTCTGCTGTCATTTTTTTATCTTCCACAATTGCAACGCTTGCAACCAGTCCCGAACTGTCGATTCCTAATATTTTCACTAACCCACTTCCTTTATGGTTATTTTTCGATAATCAAACCCTAACTCCAGATTCTTTTCAATTGTAATTTCTTTTCGTTTTGGTGGTAGAATTTCCTCTATCAGGTTTGCCCACTCAATCAACGTTAATCCTTTACCATAAAAATAGTCTTCAAATCCGAGTTCAAACATTTCTTCCACATCACCGATGCGATAAACATCAAAATGATAGAGTGGAATCCTTCCTTCCTCATACTCTTGAATAATCGTAAATGTTGGACTATTAATATCTTCTACAATCCCAAGACCAGCTCCGATTCCTTTTGTGAACACAGTCTTTCCAACACCTAAATCCCCAATCAGAGTATAGACGTCGCCAGCTTTCGCTTCTTGACCTAATTGAACTCCGATCAAAAATGTTTCTTCTTCCGATCTACTTTCAAAAACCTCTATTTTATTATCACTCATGTTAGTAGCCTTTCTATTTCACTTTTACACGAAATCCAGGCAGCTGAGTTTTAAGTAATGATTTCAAATCTTCTGGCTGATTTACTGTACGCCATGGAATCACATATGCATTACGTCTTCCTGTATATAAAAGCAAATTATTCTTTGTGCCAATTGCACGATAGATTTGTTTCCAGCCGATGATTCCAGTTTCCTCACCAATACTCACTCTGATTCCTTCATCCGAAAAATGATAGTGCAGCGAATTCTTAAAAGTTTCAGACTTTGTCACGGTTCTTTTGGAAGAAAAATACAAACTAACCGGATTATATCCAATAAAAAGTAATCCAAATAAAAAATACAAAATGGTATACATCGTCTCAATCTGTCCTAAAGAATAGATATTTAAACCTATGATTGTAACACCTAGCAAAATTGAAAGCCAGCCCTGAAATCCATGATAGGTATGATAAAGGTTAAAGAGGAACATGTCCTTATGTTCTAATTTTACATCAAGTTCAATTGTCATCTTACTCTCCTTACTTATCCTTGTTGATTGGTTCCATGAATCAGTGGCGAAATGTGTTTATATATCAAGAATGTAATAATTACGTTAATCAAACCCTTAACCATGGTAAAAGGTAAATTAAAAATCAACAACGCCTGAAACAACGAATCTGTTCCTGGGAAAATTGCCTGATAAGC
>JAGOGN010000128.1 GCA_017996675.1 Lachnospiraceae bacterium
TTTTCAGCTGTGAGCGAAACTATTTGTGACTGAAACCCTGTTATTTCATTTTGAATTCCTTCTAACTCCAATTTTCCTTGTTCAATTTGCGTGCGAAGTTCCTTTGTGTCATATGAAAATAACTTTGTTCCAGCCACAATTGACTGACCTTCTTTTACATAAATTTCATTTAATTTTTTGGATGTATCCATTTGAATGTTGACACTATCCTGCGTTTCTACAATTCCAGTAAATAAATTTCTTTGTTCCATTCCACTTTGTACGATTGCAGATGCTTTCTCTACATAAACCTTATCTTTACTTTGATTCGTTTTTTTCGTCAGAAAAAAAATACTTCCACCAACGATTAGCATAATAACAGCAATCAACACAACTGTTACCACTACTTTATTCTTCTTACTCATGATTCCCTCCCACATTGCTCTTTTTAAGTCCTATCTTTTATATAAACGCAAAAAAATCTTGCCATTGCATCTATTAATTAAAAAAATCATAAAATTGTGAATTGATTCCTAGCTGCTCCTCAATTCTTAAGAGCTGATTGTATTTCGATACGCGCTCGCTCCTACTTGGCGCACCTGTTTTGATTTGACCTGCATTCGTCGCTACCGCTAGATCTGCGATTGTAGTATCTTCTGTTTCACCAGAACGATGGGAAATAATTACACCATATCCCGCTCTTTGAGCCATCCGGATTGCTTCCATTGTTTCGCTAACGGTACCAATCTGGTTTAGTTTGATTAAAATACTATTCGCACATTTGGATGAAATACCCTTTTCTAAGCGTATCGGATTAGTAACAAACAAGTCATCTCCAACCAATTGAATACGCTCACCTAATTTAGCAGTTAAGTATTTCCATCCTTCCCAATCTTCTTCATCCAAACCATCTTCAATGGATACAATTGGATATTTGTTGACAAGCTCTTCCCAAAAATGAACCAATTCTTCTGAAGTAAATTCTTTGTGAGATTTTGGAAGCAGATAAGTCCCTTTCTTGCTTCCTTTCCATTCACTTGCTGCTGCATCCATCGCTAACACAAAGTCACGTTCCGGTTTATATCCCGCTTGGGTAATTGCTTCGAGAATGAGCTGGATTGCCTCTTCGTCACTTCCTAAATCAGGCGCATAACCACCTTCATCTCCCACTCCGGTTGCGAGACCTTTTTTCTTTAAGATTGCTCCTAGCTGATGAAATACTTCCGCGCACCACCGTAAACCAGTGGAAAAAGAATCGGCTCCTACTGGCATAATCATAAATTCCTGAATATCAACGGTATTGGATGCATGTGCACCTCCGTTTAAAATATTCATCATTGGAACTGGCAATGTAACTGCATTCACGCCTCCTAAATAAGCATATAAAGGCAACTGATACGAAACAGCCGCAGCCCTTGCACATGCGATCGATACCGCAAGCATCGCGTTTGCACCAAGTGATGATTTATCATTTGTACCATCTAATTCAATCATCTTTTGATCAATCAAACTAATTTGTGTAATATCCATCCCAATCAAAAGATCTGCAAGCTCCTCGTTCACATGTGCAACTGCCATTTTCACGCCTTTGCCCAGATATTCATTTGCAATCTGATCTCTTAATTCCAGCGCTTCAAATTCGCCAGTAGAAGCTCCACTTGGTGCACAACCTCTGCCTATGGTTCCATCCGACAAAAACACTTCCGCTTCCACAGTAGGATTTCCTCTAGAATCCAAAATTTGTCTTCCAATTACCTTTTCAATCAATCTGCTCATACGAAACCTCCTTAACTTGCTCTACATTGCTCCAATTACCTGCTCCACTGTTACAATTTTTGCAAAACGATTTGCCCAGATATTCCGCTCATAAAATCTACAAATTTCATGTCCACTCATAAATTCATTATGATAAGTCGACGTACAGTCTTTCGGAATGATAAGATCATATCCGAATTCAAATGCCACTTTCACTGTTGTATCAATACAAAATTCCGTCTGAAGTCCAGTTATAATTAATTCTTTAATATTTTTTTTCTGTAACAGCTCATGCAGGTTTGTATTCTTGAATGCGCTATTATAAGACTTATCGATGATGGGTTCTCCCTCCTGTGGTTGAATGGATGCTTCAATTTCCCATCCAGGAGTATTTGGTTCTAATTCATCTCCCCAGCAACCATTATGTCGAACATAAATGACCAAAACCCCTTTCTCCCTAGCTTCTTTTAAAAGTCTCTGCAAGTTCTCAAGCAATCGCTCGTACTGATAAGGTTTTTCATGAATCAGTGCTGTTTGTACATCAACTACCAGTAATGCCTTGTTCTTCATATGAATACCTCCTGCTTCCTTCTTTATTTAAATAAAATAATAATAAATACCTCCAATGATACCAGCGCCTACCATAATCAGAATTGGATTCACTTTCCATTTTCTTAAAATCACCAATCCAACAATAAAAAGTATCACAGCCGCAACATCAATTGTTGAAATATTGAAACTAAATTTACCAGTTGTCCAGATTGCCAGTTCCACAAGTGCAAACCCCGCTGCAGCAATCATCGCAACGACCGCTGGACGAAGACCGTTTAATACGCCCTGCACCGTAGATAGATTTCGATAACGATAATAAAAGTACGCCAGACAAAGTACAATAATCAGAGACGGCAACACGCAACCTAAAGTGGCCACCATCGCGCCAAACACACCGCCGACTTTAACGCCAACAAAAGATGCTGAATTAATTGCAATCGGTCCTGGTGTCATTTGCGAAATGGTAATCACATCTGCAAATTCTTTCATCGTAAGCCAATGATGTCCGGTAACTACCTGGTCTTGAATCAAAGGTAAGGCTGCATATCCTCCACCAAAACTAAATAACCCAATTTGAAAAAAACTCCAAAATAACTTCAAGTAACTCATTTTACTTCTCCTGCCTGCTTCTTATTTTTTGACCAAAATAACTCTAAGATTCCGATTATTCCACTTCCCAGAATAATAAAAGCAATATTGATTTTTGTAAAAAAAGCAACCACAAATGCAGCAATTAAGATCAGTACCGAAATTGCTTTTTTCTCTTTTAGTATTTGACCGACCATTGTAATGACAACATCCATGACCACTGCAGCGACTCCAATTTGCATTCCTTTTAACACGCATTGAACCATGCGGTTGTCGATGACCATTTCGTAAGCCAATGAAATCAATGATAAAATAATTAAAGGTGGTGTTACCGTACCAAGCACAGTTACCAAAGCTCCCAACACGCCACCCATTCGGTAACCTACAATAACAGATGTATTTACAGCAATCGCTCCCGGTGAGGACTGTGCAATTGCAATCATATCTAACATTTCTTTTTCTTCAATCCACTGATATTCTTCCACAAAACGCTTCTTCATTAATGGAACGATCACATATCCTCCACCAAAGGTAAACGCACTGATGTAAAAGGTCGACAAAAATAGTTTCCAGTACAATTTCAAATTTCTTTCCATTTCGATATCCTCCATCTCATAAATATATCATTTCCCAGATGATTTTTCCAGCATCTCACTTCGTTTGGTTCATAATTTACAAGAAAGATACAACTTTCCTCTTTTGAACCCACAAAAAAACACCGAAATCATCGGTGTTTTCATATGGAGCTGAGGGGAATCGAACCCCTGTCCGAAAGCCTATTCACTGCGGTATCTTCCATTATAGTCCATTTTTTAACATTCCCTCGCTCATGCGCCAAAGGACAGGCTCATGATTTTAGTAGCTTCATAAGTTCTTCCATTTCCTCAAAGCTTTGGAAACGAAGTGCTCCACTTTCTTGAAGCCGAACAGCTAAGGCGTGGAGACCTTAACGTCGACTGCTGCCGCTAGGCAGCGTAAGCTAAATTATCTTCAGCGTTTAAATTTATTTTCTCCATTGTTGACGCGGTTAGAGTCCGCGAATGGCTGCCTCACCTTCAAAACCCCCGTCGAAACCAGTACAACCCCTGAATATGGTAGTTGAACCTGTACGGTTAGTTTTATTATAACGGATTCTGACTCGTTCGTCAAGAAACGTGCCCTAATCTAGGTTACGTACTTTAAAATCTCTTTGTGCTTCTCTTGTCTGGTCTTTCTTTGCAAGATCTGCACGCTTGTCATATAATTTCTTACCTTTTGCAAGGCCAATCTCAACTTTTACAAGACTGCCTTTTAAATAAACCTTTAATGGAACCAATGTATATCCTTTTTCGGCTATTTTTCCAGAAATCTTAGCGATCTCACGTCGATGCATTAATAATTTTTTGACACGAAGTGGATCTTTATTAAAAATATTACCCTTTTCATAAGGATTCACATGCATTCCCATAATAAAGACTTCACCATTTACGATACGTATGAAAGACTCTTTAATACTGCACTGACCCATACGTATGGATTTTACTTCCGTTCCATGAAGACTAATTCCTGTTTCATAGACCTCTTCAATAAAATAATCATGCCACGCTTTTTTATTTGTTGCGATATTTTTTACGTTGATTTGTTTGTCTGCCACCGTTACCACTCCCTTCTTCAAGCATAAAATCAATGGTTCGAAGCAATCGATCTGTCCCAGCCACGCGAACCTTTATCAGATCGCCTAACTTAAAGTGTCGATTCTTCGATTTTCCAATCAGTTCATAAGTGCTTTCTGAAAACTCGTAAAAATCATCTTGCAGCTGATTCATATGAACTAGTCCTTCAATGGTATTATCTAGTTCCACATAAAATCCCCAGCCTGTAACAGAAGATATGACACCTTCAAAAACTTCGTCCTGATGTGCCTGCATGTACTCTACTTTTTTAAGCTTAATGGTTTCTCTTTCTGTCTCTTCCGCTCTTCTTTCCCGTTCGCTGCACTGCTTCGCAACATCCGTCAAAATCCGATCGTAATGTTCCATTCGCTTATCCGTCATTTTATTGTTCAAATCATCTTTGATAATTCGATGAATCTGTAAATCCGGATATCTTCGAATCGGTGAAGTAAAGTGACAGTAGTATTTTGCTGC
>JAGOGN010000129.1 GCA_017996675.1 Lachnospiraceae bacterium
CTTCCGGTGTCATTACTTCGTCTTCAAATTCTTCTTCAATGATCTCCGCACAAATGTCAATACAATCATCGCAGATATAGACTCCATTTGGTCCTGCGATTAATTTACGAACCTGATCCTGAGTTTTTCCGCAAAAAGAACATCTGATTTTGTCCTCTGTATTTTTTCCTGCCATTTCATACTCCATTCTAAAAATGTTTTTAAAAGGCAGTGCAATCAACGCACTGCCTTTTCATTTGCTATCTATTCGTAATTACAGCATCAATCAGGCCATATGCTACCGCATCATCTGCGTCCATATAGTTATCTCTTTCTGTATCTACTTCAATTACTTCCATTGGTTTACCAGTGTTGGCAGCCAATATTTCGTTTAATCTCTTTCTGGTTTTCAAAATGTTGTCTGCAACAATTTTAATATCTGTTGCCTGACCCTTTGCGCCACCAGAAGGCTGATGAATCATAATTTCTGCATTTGGAAGAGCAAAACGCTTTCCCTTCGCTCCACCTGCCAGCAAAAAAGCTCCCATGCTAGCTGCTAAGCCCATACAGATTGTAGAAACATCACATTTAATATAATTCATCGTGTCATAGATTGCCAATCCCGCTGTAACCACGCCACCTGGAGAATTGATATATAAGTGAATATCTTTTTCTGGATTTTCAGATTCTAAGAAAAGTAGCTGAGCTACAACAAGACTTGCTGTTGTTTCATTTACTTCTTCTCCAAGAAAAATAATGCGTTCCTTTAACAAACGGGAGTAAATATCATAATTACGTTCACCACGACTAGTCTGTTCAATGACATATGGCACTAAACTCATAATGATCCTCCTATCCCAATCCATTCTATTCTTCGTCAGATTCTACTTCAGCTGTTTCATCCTTTGCAGGAGCTTTTACTTTCATGTTTTCTGTAATCAGATTTACTGCTGCCTGAATAGAAAGGTCTCTCTTAATGGATTCTTTTTCATTCTCACCCATAATTTCTTTGATCTTTTCAACTTCCATATGATACATTTCAGCCATTTTTGCAATTTCAGCTTCCACTTCTTCTTCGGAAATTTCAAACTGTTCTTTCGCAGCAATTGCTTCAAGAACTAAGCTTGCTTTAATACGGTTGGTAGCTTCTGGTTTCACTTGTTCCATCAACTGTTCGATACTTGTTCCAGTAAACTGGAAGTACTGATCCATTGAAAGTCCCTGCTGTGCCATCTGCTGTGCCATTCCATCAACCAACTGCTGACATTGTAACTGTAACATTGGTTCAGGAATATCCATTTTAGAATCATCAATGATTGCCTGGATTGCTTCATCTTCCTGGGCTCTCTTTGCTGCTCTTTCTTTCTCTTCAACCATTTTCTTCTTCAGATCAGCTTTGTACTCTTTTAAAGTATCAAATTCAGAAATATCCTGAGCAAATTCATCATCCAATTTTGGTAATTCTTTTACTTTGATTTCATGAATCTTAACTTTAAACAATGCTGGCTTACCAGCAAGTTCTGCTGCATGGTAATCTTCTGGGAAAGATACGTTTACTTCTACATCTTCTCCTACATTCTTACCAACCAACTGATCTTCAAATGTATCAATAAAAGAATGGGATCCAATTAACAATTCATGATTTTCGCCTTTGCCACCTTCAAATGGTGTACCGTCGATAAATCCTTCGAAATCGATAATTGTAATATCATCTTTCTTTACGCCACGATCAGTAACGCTTACTGTTCTTGCGTTTGCTTCACGTTCTTTTTCTACTTCAGCATTCACTTCAGCAGCTTTTACAGATGTATCAGCTTTCGCAACTGTAACACCTTTGTAAGTTCCTAATTCAACTTCAGGTTTTACTGCAACTTCAGCTGTAAAGATAAAGCTCTTGCCTTTTTCTAACTGTACTACATCAACTGTTGGCTGAGAAACGATATCTAATCCACTTTCATCCATTGCTGTAGGATATGCATTCTGCATTAAAATGTTAGCAGCATCTTCATAAAATACTTCTACTCCATACATCTTTTCAACCATTGCTTTTGGAACTTTTCCTTTACGGAATCCCTGCATGGAAATACTTTTCTTTTGTTTCTGATAAGCTGCTTCAATTGCTTTATCAACTTCTTCCACAGCCACTTCAATTGTAAGTTTCGCCATGTTTTTTTCAAGATTCTCAACTTTTACGCTCATTCTAACGTTATCCTCCTTAATATTACCTCTATCTCATCTTGTGGCGAATTACGCCAAATAGACTAATACCATCATGGAATTATATCATAGAAAACCCCAAATTGCTAGTGCTTTTTCCATTTCCATATATTAAAGATTTGTAAATTGAGCCATATAAAGTTCATAATAAAAACCCTTTTTTTCAATTAATTCTTTGGCCGTTCCCTGTTCCATGATTCCTCCATCTCCGATCACAAAAATGCGGTCCGCATTCTGAATTGTTGATAACCGATGTGCGATGACGAAGCTGGTTCTTCCTTTTAACAGGGCTTCTATTCCTTTTTGAACTAAAATTTCAGTTTTTGTATCAATACTGGATGTAGCTTCATCCAAAATTAAAATATGTGGTAAGGAAATCATGGTTCTTGCAAATGCGATGAGCTGTCTTTGCCCAATCGACAAACCGCCGCCACGCTCTTGCAATTCCGTTTCATATCCATTTTCCATTTTCATGATAAAATCATGTGCGCTTACCGCTTTTGCTGCTGCAATGACTTCTTCCATGGTTGCATTCATTTTTCCATAACGGATATTATCCGCAACAGTTCCATGAAAAACAAAATTATCTTGAGTCATAACTCCCATCTGTTTACGCAAACTTCCCAGGGTCACGTCCCTTAAATCATATCCATCAATGGTAATGGAACCTTCCTGAATATCATAAAATCTACTTAATAAGTTTACGATCGTAGTCTTTCCTGCGCCCGTAGGCCCAACTAAAGCAATTCTTTCCCCCGCTTTCACCTGGAACGAAACATCCTTTAATACTACGGTCTCATTTTCTGTATTTTTATCATAGGCAAACGTCACGTGGTCAAATACCACTTCACCCTGAATATCTGGTAAGATTTTTGCTTGATCCATGTCTGCGATTTCTGGTTCGGTATCCATAATTTCAAAAATTCTCTCAGCTGCTGTAATATTTGTAATCAGCTGGTTATAAAATTGTGAGATACGCATAACTGGTTCCCAGAACATTCCAATGTAAGTTCCGAATGCAACTAACGTACCAACTGATACGATTTTTGCTCCAACCATTCTTGCTCCAAAAAGATACAGAAGCATTACACCTAATCCCCAACTTGCATCCACGATAAATCCGAATAAATCGGCTACGCGAACTGCGCCTTTAAAGCTATTCTGATGCTCGTCTACCAGCCCGTTAAATATTTTCTTTGATTCTGGTTCAGCATGAAAACTCTGTACAACGCTCATTCCCGAAATATCTTCGTGAACATAAGCATTTAAATTTGATGATTTCTTTCGAAAATCCTGCCATCTTTTATGAGAGACTTTATTCATAAAATAAAATCCGATTATCATGATCGGCAAAGTACTAATGGAAACAAGTCCTAGTTTCCAGTCTTTGATTAACATAATCGTTACAACACCCACAATGGTAAAAATACCAGGAACAAAATTTGTTACTGCACTGCTTAATACGCGTTTCAGAGAATTTACATCTCCAATAATACGTGCCAGTATTTTACCAGTCGGTCTTCCGTCAAAAAAAGTAAACGAAAGTGTTTGAATGTGTTCATATAATTCTTCTCGAATTTCTTTCAAAATACGATTTGCAATTTTTGACATGACATACATTCTGATTTTAACAACAATAATAAATACAATATTCAGTCCTAGGGCAAATAATCCTAACCCCATCAGGCCGTCCATTTTTTTAACCGACAAATAATCGTCGATTGCGGATTCAATAATCAGTGGGTTAATCAGTGTAATTCCAACCGATATTGCCATTACAAGAATGACCAAAATTACACTCCACTTGTATCTTTTCAGATAAGAGAGCAGTCGTAGACCCACTTTCCATTTACTCATGGTTCCAAGCTGTTCATCTTGTCTCGTTGAATTTACTGCCATTTAGCTCACCTCCATGAAAGCACCATATTGTGCCATATATGTCTCGTAATACAACCCTTTTTGCTTCAACAGTTCTTCGTGTGTCCCTCTTTCAGCAATTCTTCCTGCTTCTAAAACAATGATTTCATCTGCATGACGTACCGCTGAAATACGGTGAGCTATAATTACTTTCGTTTTTCCTTCTACCTTGCTCAGTGCTTTTTGAATTTCTGCTTCGGTCTCCATATCTAGCGCTGAAGTAGAATCATCCATTACAAGGATCGGTGCCTGCTTTGCAAGCGAACGTGCAATACTAATTCGCTGTTTCTGTCCACCTGAAAGGCCGACTCCACGTTCACCAATTACCGTATTATATTCTTCTTCCATCTCCGTGATAAATTCATGAGCCTGCGCCAAATGAGCCGCACGTTTGACTTCACCGATTTCCATCGTTTCGCGTTCACCCATGCTAATATTTTCTTTTACTGTATCAGAAAACAAAAATACATCCTGCATAACAGTTGTTAAGCTACTCCGAACCTGTTCAATTTTCAAATCACGAACATCATAGCCATCGACTTTTACACTTCCTTGTGAAACATCAAAAAACCGCTCCATCAAATTAATAATTGAACTTTTTCCAGAACCGGTCTCTCCCATAATTCCAAGAGTCTTACCGGCTGGCAGGCAAAAACTGATATCGTCCAGAATCTTTTTGCCTTCCCTCTCGAATGAAACATGTTCAAATTCAACTTGACCTTTGATCTCTTCCAATTCAACAGCATCTTCTTTTTCTTGAATCGAAGACACTTCATTATAAATTTTATTGATTTTCTTGTAAGAAGCTGAAATTGCTGAAATTTCATTTGCCATTTCACCAA
>JAGOGN010000016.1 GCA_017996675.1 Lachnospiraceae bacterium
ATACTTTAAAGAAGAGCTGCCGCAATTAATAACTAAAACCTTCATTTTTTCCCTCTCTCTTTCTTCTCTATATTTAATAATAAATAAAGAACTTTTACATTAGTTGCTTTTTCACAACTTCTACTGCCTTTTCAAGTGCCTCTTTCATGCCATTTGGATTCTTACCACCAGCTTGTGCCATATTTGGGCGACCACCGCCACCGCCTCCAACACA
The DNA here is from genome assembly GCA_017996675.1 of Lachnospiraceae bacterium. The sequence continues at coordinate 215 of JAGOGN010000016.1, forward strand.
ACCAGCAATTTCTTTAATTAAGTTTCCAGCATGGCCACCTTTTTTAACTGCTCCTTCGGTTGCCATAGCAATCAAATTCACTTTACCATCTTGGTTAGAAACAAGAACCACAATACTTTCGCCCATTTGATCTTTCATTGAATCTCCAAGATCACGCAGTCCATTCATATCTAAGTTTTCAATTTCTGAAGTCAAAATCGATATTTCATTAATTTGAATCACATTCTTCAGAAAATCTCCTGCAGAATCTCTTGCAGTTTTTTGTTTGATTGCTTCCAACTCATTGCTTAATTTTTTATTATGTTCTAGCAACTGTTCCGTTTTATCAATCACCTGAAGATTCGTTGCTTTCATCAGTCCAGCAACCTGGTTTAAACGCTCTTCCATCTGGTTCATATACCGAAATGCACCTTTTGCTGTCAATGCTTCGATTCTTCTCACTCCAGCAGCTACACCTGATTCTGATAAAATTTTAAAATACTGAATTTGTGATGTGTTGGAAACATGTGTACCACCGCATAGTTCAATAGAATAATCACCCATGCGAACTACTCTAACTTCATCACCATATTTTTCGCCAAATAATGCCATCGCGCCAGATTTCCTAGCTTCATCAATGGACATAACATCAGTGCGAACTTCAAGTGCAGCTTCAACTGCCTGATTCACAAGTTCTTGTACACGATCCAGCTCTTCTCTAGTCATTGCTGTAAAATGTGTAAAATCAAACCGTAAACGATCTCCATTCACATCGGATCCCGATTGCTCTACATGTGTTCCAAGCACTTGCCTTAAAGCTTTTTGCAATAAATGAGTTGCACTATGATTCTTCTGCGTATTCTGTCGATTATCCACATCAACGCTTAAGCTGGCAGCTTCATTCACAAGGATGGTTCCATCTGTTACCACTCCAATATGACCAATCTTTCCACCCTGGAGTTTCATTGTATCGTGAACTTCGAATTCTCCACTTTGAGTTCTGATTGTACCTATATCAGACGCTTGTCCTCCACTTGTAGCATAAAAAGGAGTTAAATCAGTGATTAACGTACCACTTTCCCCTTCGTCAAGAGAATCCACAATCGAACTTTCAGAAGTGATTGCTAATATCTTTCCTTCTGCGTTCATCTGACCATAACCTACAAATTCGGACGTCATCTGAACCGGCAAAGATTCATATACGGTAGCATCTGCTCCCATATAGTTCGTTTGCTTTCTTGCAGCTTTCGCCATTTGTTTTTGAACATTCATCGCATTGATAAAGCCTTCTTCATCCATTTGAAAACCATCTTCTTCAATAATCTCTCTGGTCAAATCAATTGGAAAGCCATAGGTATCATAAAGTCTGAATGCTTCTTCACCTGAAAATACCTGTTTATTCGTTTCTTTCATTGCAGTAATCATCTGCGAAAGAATGACTAGCCCTTGATCGATGGTCTTGTCAAACTTTTCTTCTTCCTGCGTAAAAACTTTTATAATAAATTCTTTCTTATCTTCTAATTCTGGATACCCATCGCTAGACTGCTCAATTACTGTCTGACACAATGTGGAAAGGAACGCATCCTCGATTCCTAAAAGCCTTCCATGTCTGGCTGCTCTTCGGATTAGGCGACGTAATACATATCCTCTTCCTTCATTTGATGGCATAACTCCATCCGCAATCAAAAATGTCGAGGAACGAATATGATCTGTAATCAGACGAATTGATTCATCTTTTTTCGCATCCACGTGATAGGATGTCTTTGCAATATCGCAAATTCGATCTCGAATTGCACACATGGTATCAATATCAAAAATAGTATCTACATCCTGCACAACAATTGCAAGACGTTCCAGTCCCATTCCTGTATCTATATTCTTCTGCTCTAGTAAGGTGTAGTTTCCTTTTCCATCGCCTTCAAACTGAGTAAATACATTATTCCATACTTCCATAAAACGATCGCATTCACATCCAACCTTACAGTTTGGATCCCCGCAACCATATTTTTCACCACGATCATAATAAATTTCAGAACAAGGACCACATGGACCTGCACCGTGCTCCCAGAAATTATCGCACTTTCCATCTGCATCGCGATAAAACCTTGTAATGCGCTCTGGTTCAATACCAATTACGTCTGTCCAGATCTGAAATGCTTCTTCATCTTCAAAGTAAATAGAAGGATAAAGACGATCTGCTTCCAAACCGATCGTTTGTGTCAAAAATTCCCATGACCATTCAATGGCTTCTTTTTTGAAATAATCGCCAAATGAAAAATTCCCTAACATTTCAAAAAAGGTCAAGTGTCTTGCTGTCTTACCTACATGTTCAATATCATTGGTACGAACACATTTCTGACAGGTACAGATGCGCCTTGAAGGTGGCACCTCCTGACCTGTAAAATAAGGTTTTAAAGGTGCCATTCCAGCATTAATTAATAATAAACTTTTATCATTTTGTGGCACCAAAGAAAAACTACGCAATCGTAAATGTTCTTTACTTTCAAAAAACTCTAAAAACATTCTACGTAGATCATTTACACCATATTTCGTTGTCAACTTATAATTCCTCCGTCTTCGAGATTACTTCACGATTCAATTGTTCGTCTTTTGCGTCTTTTCTCTTCCTTAACATCTTTCCAGTAAATACTGCACCAATAATCACACAAAAGAAAACAATATATAAAACTAAATAAGATAAAAAACTGTTCAAAAATGCCATATGCTCCTCCTTATTAAGTGCACGAACACCTATTTCACCTTTAACTTGTCTATTATAACGTAATCATTCTACAATTTCAACATCTTCCATGAGTTTGGTTCCATCCGCAGCTGATGTTGCAAGTAAATCACATCGTTCGTTCTCAGGATGTCCATCATGTCCCTTCACCCAAACAAAATCCATCTGATGAGGTTCCATCACTTTTAAAAGTTTTTTCCAAAGATCAATATTCTTCACTGGTTTTTTATCTGACTTTTTCCAGTTGTTTTTAATCCAACTGTCAATCCAGTGTTGCCTGAAGGCATCAATCACATACTTTGAATCAGAATACAAGGTCACATGACAAGGTTGATTTAAAGCTTCCAACCCTCGTATCACTCCCATTAATTCCATTCGATTATTGGTGGTTTTCTGATATCCCCCAGATAATTCCTTTTCATGGAGCTGTCCTAACTTATCCTGATATTGCAATACCGCTCCATACCCACCAGGTCCATCTGGATTTCCACGAGCAGAACCATCTGTAAATAATTTAACTTCCATGAATTACTTCATCCTCCCAATTATTTCATTTGCCCTAGCATAAACTCGATCTTCCTCAAATGGAATATAGAACTTCTGATCTTCATACAAAATTTTGCCATGGATCATTGTCATTTTAACATTTTGTTTACTTCCACTGTATACCAAATTTTTAATCAAATTATTCTGTGGCTGCATGTTTGGCTGACGTAAATCAATCATAATCAAATCCGCCATTTTCCCTACATCAAGGCAATCACATTCCGTTAACCCCATCGCTTTGGCTCCACCAGTTGTTGCCATATATAACACTTCCTGCGCTGGCACACTGGAAGCATCTTGTTCACGAACCTTTGCCAATGCAGTCGTTAAATACATTTCACGAAACATATCTAAACCATTATTACTAGCAGGGCCATCCGTTCCAATCGCGACATTAATCCCATGATTCATAAAATCCTGTATTGGGGCAATTCCACTTGCAAGTTTCAGATTCGATGCCGGATTGGTAACTACTGACAAATTTCTCTTTGCAAAAATATCCATGTCGGTTTCATCAAACCATACACAATGATATCCTCCACCACCATATTCATGCATTCCAACCTTTTCCATAAGCTGGGTTGGCGTAATTCCATACCTTCCAATACACTCATCCACTTCTGCCTTAGTTTCTGAATTATGCAAAAAAACTGGTGCTTTCAATTTTTGTGCCAATGCAGCGACCGCTTCAATATTTTTTAAATTAGTTGTATATTCTGCGTGAATCCCTAAAAAATATCCATTCAATTCGTCCTTGTGATTAATTGCATGATATCGTTCTTCCATTTCTTCCACTGAACCGCCAAAATCATTCAAACCAGAAACCTGAACAGTGCGCATCCCAAAATCCTTAGAAGCTCTTGCAATGTCATAAGGGTATAAATACATATCAAAATCTGCAGTAATACCACTTGTTAAATATTCCATATATCCCAAAATGGACAAATCATAGACATCTTCACCCGTTAGTTGTGCCTCTCTAGGGAAAATCTGTTTGTGTAACCAGTCTTGTAATGGCAAATCATCTGCATAAGATCTTAAAAAGGTCATCGCAGTGTGCGTGTGTGCATTTTTGAAACCTGGCATCAGAAGGTTCCCCTTCACATCGATCTCACGCTCCCATATAATTGGGTTTCCATTCATAACCAGATCTGTATGAACGCCATCTCCAATATAGACAATCTTGCTTCCAACAACCCAAAGTTGACCTTCTATGATCTCAAAGTCATGCATTTTTCCATTTTTTAATATTTTTGCATTATAAAAACGAATATTCATCTTATTCTCCATTCTGAATTATTTGCTGATTTATAGGAAGGATAGTACCGTTTTGATAAATCGCTCAAAAGATTCATGAATACGGTTAGTTGTTTCATTTACATCATTCGCGCTTAATGGTTTCTGACTCATTCCCGCAGCCATATTGGATACGCAGGATATTCCAGCAACCTTCATTCCCATATGTACTGCCGCAATCGCCTCGCACACAGTGCTCATTCCTACAGCATCCGCACCGATCATTCGTAAAAACAAGATTTCTTCTGGTGTTTCAAAGCTTGGTCCAGTCAATTGCACATATTTTCCTTCTTTCAAATCCACAAAAGATTCTTTCGCAGCTTTGCGAATACTTTCCTGCATCTCTAAATCATACACTTGGTCCATTCCCGGGAATCTGCATCCTAGTTCTTCAATATTAGAACCGATTAAAGGATTCGGAATAAAAGTTGGAATATGACCTGTAATCATCATAAAATCACCAGCTTTAAATTGGTTATTGATTCCTCCAGAAGCATTGGTCAGCAACAATTTCTTCGCCCCTAGCATACCCATTACTCGGATTGGTAATACCACATCCTGCATGGAATATCCTTCATAGTAATGGACTCTCCCTTGCATACAAATCACATTACGATTGCCTAATTTACCAAATACAAACCTTCCTTTATGGGAATTCACAGTCGAAACTGGAAAGGAAGGAATTTGTTCGTAATCAATGATGGTCTCTATTTCTATACTGTCAGCTACGTCCCCCAAACCGCTTCCTAAAACCAGTGCAAGTTCAGGCTGAAATGAGGTCAGCTTTCTTATATCTTCCACGCAAGCACAAATTCGTTCATATTCAAGCATCTTTTGCACCTCCTACTTTTTTCCCATTGTAGCATAGAATCCATTTCTTTAAAAGGACAAGACTCTAAAATCATAAAAAAACCACCTGATTGCTCAGGTGGTTTCCGAATTTAATTATTTACTTTTGATGTATGCGTCAATTCCAGCTGCAGCAGCTTTACCAGCTCCCATAGCAAGAATTACAGTTGCTGCTCCAGTAACTGCGTCACCACCTGCAAAGACACCAGGTTTACTTGTCTGACCGTTTTCTTCGTTTGCAATGATACATTTATATTTATTTGCTTCCAATCCTTGTGTTGTTGCTGTAATCAATGGGTTAGGAGATGTTCCTAATGACATAATTACAGTATCCAATTCCATATCGTAAGCAGAATTTGGAATTTCAACAGGTCTTCTTCTTCCAGAAGCATCTGCTTCTCCTAATTCCATCTTCACACAACTCATACCGCGTACCCATCCATCTTCATTTACAAGAATTGCAGTTGGATTTGTTAATAAGTCAAAAATAATACCTTCTTCTTTTGCATGATGTACTTCTTCCACTCTGGCAGGTAATTCTTCTTCACTTCTACGATATACAATATGAACTTCCGCTCCAAGTCTGAGTGCTGTTCTAGCTGCATCCATAGCAACGTTTCCGCCACCAACAACTGCAACTTTCTGGCCTCTCATAATTGGGGTATCATAATTCATGAATGCTTTCATTAAGTTATTTCTTGTAAGGTATTCATTTGCAGAAAATACACCATTTGCATTTTCTCCTGGGATACCCATGAATTTTGGAAGTCCAGCGCCTGAACCGATAAATACCGCTTCATATCCTTCTTCTTCCATTAATTCATCAATAGTAACTGATTTTCCAACAATAACGTTGGTTTCGATTTTTACACCTAAAGAAATAACGTTATCAATCTCTTTTGCAACGACATCATTTTTTGGTAATCTGAATTCAGGAATACCATAAACTAATACTCCGCCTGATTCATGAAGAGCTTCAAAAATGGTAACTTCATAACCAAGCTTTGCAAGATCTCCTGCACAAGTTAATCCAGCAGGACCAGATCCGATAACAGCAACTTTATGGCCATTCATTTTCTCAGCTTTATTTGGTTTGATTCCATTATTTCTTGCCCAGTCAGCAACAAATCTTTCTAATTTACCAATGGAAACTGGTTCTCCTTTGATTCCACGAATACATCTTCCTTCACACTGGCTTTCCTGTGGACAAACACGTCCACAAACAGCTGGAAGTGCAGATGATTCACTTATTACTTGATAAGCGCCTTCAAAATCTTTATCTTTTACTTTCATAATGAAAGCTGGGATATTAATAGAAACTGGACATCCACCGATACATTTTGCATTTTTACAGTTCAAACATCTTTCTGCTTCAGCAACCGCTTCTTCTTCTGTATATCCAAGACATACTTCTTCAAAATTTGTTGCGCGTACCTTAGGATCCTGTTCAGAAACAGGAACTTTTTTTAACATATCCATTATTCTCTACCTCCACAGCCACCATTAGGTGCATGATGTGTGTCTCCTTCGATTGTACGTAACTGCACACGTCCTTCGTGAGTTTTGTACATCTGCTGTCTTTTCATAGCTTCATCGAAATTAACTTTATGTCCATCAAATTCAGGTCCATCAACACAGGCAAATTTAATTTCATCACCAATTGTCAATCGACATGCGCCACACATTCCTGTTCCATCAACCATAACTGGATTCATGGAAACGATTGTTGGCAATTCTAATTTTTTAGTTAAAAGACATACAAATTTCATCATGATCATTGGTCCGATTGCCACACATACATCATAATGATTTCCGTTTGCTACAAGCTCTTCAATCATGGTTGTAACTAAACCTGCATGACCATAACTTCCGTCATCGGTACAAACATATAAATTGCCTGCCACTGCCTTCATTTCATCTTCTAAAATGAGCATTTCTTTATTCTTTGCACCTACAATAACATCAACATCAATGCCATTTTCGTGCATCCATTTTACCTGTGGGTATACTGGAGCTGTTCCAACTCCACCTGCTACAAATAAGATTTTCTTCTTCGCTGTCTCTTCTTTTCCATCTGTTACTAATTCAGATGGTACTCCTAATGGGCCTACGAAATCCGCAAAAGAATCTCCTTCTTTAAACTCAGCCATCATTTCTGTTGAAGTTCCAATTGTCTGGAAAACGATGGTAACAGTCTCATCTTCACGACTGTAATCACAAATAGTAAGCGGAATACGCTCACCTTTCTCGTCAACTTTAACGATGACGAACTGTCCTGGCAAACATGATTTCGCAACTCTAGGTGCTTTCACGTCCATATAAAAAATCTTATCTGCCAACTTACGGACTTTCACTATTGGATACATAACCTTTCCTCCTATTAATCCTTGCTTTCCCCTTGCACATATATCCACTATATATATTTATATATAGCAAACTCCCTTCACGCGCTGATGGTATTATAACAAATATCCTTTAAAAATGCTAGAATTATTCTCACAAATATTCCAAAGCTATATAGCATGGTAAATGGCTAACAAATATTTCCATCTGCTAGCCATGAGAATTGAACTGTTATTCTAGTACAGGCATGATTTTCAAGTCTGCAGGAACAATTAACTGTGCCTCTGTCTGAGCCTGAACTTCTTCTACTGTAATTCCCGGTGCAATCTCCATTAATTCAAACCCCTGGTTCGTAACATGAATTACACATAATTCTGTAACGATGTAATTTACACATTTTATTGCGGTTGCAGGTAAGGTAATGTTTTTCAATAATTTTACGTCACCTTTTTGTGTATGTGTTGTTGCAATAATTACTTCTTTCGCACCAACAACCAAATCCATTGCTCCACCCATACCAGGCATCATCTTACCTGGAACTGTGTGACTTGCAAGGTTTCCCTTTTCATCTACCTGTAATGCTCCAAGTACAGTTACATCAACATGTCCTCCTCGGATAATTCCAAAAGAGACAGTTGAATCAAAATACATTGCTCCTGGTTTTACTAAAACTGGCTGTCCGCCAGAGTTGCTTACATCCTTATCAATTTCACCTTCTAGTGCAACTCGATCCATTCCTAAAATACCATTTTCAGATTGGATAAATACTTCTATCCCTTCTGGTATATAATCACCTACCATTGTTGGAAGGCCGATTCCTAAATTTACAACATCGCCATCATTTAAAAACATTGCCACACGATTTGCGATTATTTCTTTTGCTGAAGCCATTATTCGTTACCTCCTACAACAATATAGTCAACCAAAGCGCCTGGAGTCATAACACAATTCGGATCAATCTCTCCAACTTCCACTAATTTCTCCGCTTCAACAATAACAGTATCAGCTGCTAAAGCCATAACGATCTGGAAATTCTTAGTGGTTCCTCCATAATAAATATTTCCGGATTTATCAACGATGGTTCCTTTTAAGATTGCTACATCTGCTCGTAAAGGCATTTCAATTAAATATTCTTTACCATCTAACGTAATCTTTTGTTTTCCTACTTCTACTTCAGTTCCAAGTCCTGTAGGTGTTAATACACCACCAAGTCCTGTTCCACCAGAGCGAATACGTTCAACCAAAGTTCCTTGTGGTGATAGTTCCAGTTTCAAATCTCCTTCATTGAATCTGCGACCTGTTTCTTTATTCGTTCCTACATGGCTTGCAATTGCTGCGCTTGCCTGTTTCGAAACGATCAGTTTTCCCACTCCTATTGTTTCAAATCCTGTATCATTTGCAATAACAGTCAGATTTTCTACACCAGACTCTACGATTGCATCTACTAACAGTTCTGATGTTCCAACACCCAAAAAACCACCAACCATGAGAGTAGAACCATTCTTTACAAAGCCAGCGGCTTCTTGTGCTGTAATAATTTTGTTCTTCATTTCATGCTCCTTCTCTTGTTTATTTAAGAAATTATTTCTTTTCACTTATTATAGTACAATCCATATAGCAATACAACCGCTCGATTGCACTTCTTTTCAAAACAATATTAAAAATAAATTAATTCATCCTCTGGTTTATCTGCCTTTTCTACTTGTTCAATATACAAAACAGGGCCTCTTTGATGATACTCTTTTGCAAACTCTACCTTAACGACTCCTCGTACCTTAACAAAGCTCTTATGCGGAATCTCTTCCGCTTTTGCATACTTTGCTTTAACGCCCAAAAAGGTCACGTCATCCGCACAACAGGTCATTGCAAATCTGCCTGGGATAAAGACTCCTTTTGACATTTTACCTGGTGGGTTATAAACTAATGCCAAAAATTCAATCTTTTTTCCTGCATAATCTTTTGGATGATCCATAATATCCGTATACCAGATTGCATAATCCATATCAGAAATGACCAGTTCTTCTTTAGACATGTCATAGGGCAGTTCTTCTGGTTCATCATCAATGGTTCCATCCATTCGTTCATATACCAGCTGCGCCTTTTTATTCTGTCCTTTAATAGCCGTTCGATATTTTGTTTTTGGAGTCTCAGTTGTGCATCTGTTGAAAATAATTACATCTGCGACAAAAAGTTGTTCCATAATCAGTGGTCTCATATTTTTCAAATATTGATCAAAGGTAGATGCATCTACGCAAGCGAGACTTTGATACAGCTCACATTCATCTAAAAAACCATTTTCCAGAAGTGGACCCACTTCCCACATTCCATTATATTCAATGAAAATCTGATCAGGTTCGAATTTTTGAATCAACTCCTGCATGACTTTTTTTTGTAGCATGCTCGGATCTTTTATCAATTCCATCGAAATCTGATTTTTTCTCATTAACTCTTCGTCATACTCTTCTTCACCATCTTCACAAACTAGTAACAGTGTGTTGCTATTCTTTGTAAACTCTTGCTGAATTAAAGTATCTTTAATTAATTTTGTCTTTCCACTATCCATAAATCCGGTAAAAAGATAAACTGGAATCTTTTCCATCCGTCCTTCTCCTATTCCATTCCAAACAAACGTCTTAACTCCCGCTCGTCAATTCGTGTTCCGATTACAACTAATTTTCCTGTATATTGAGGTTTTCCACTACGTAGTTCATAATCTCCAGGTACCATATCAAAATAAACCCAACTACCATCTTCTACAGGAACCATTCCTTTTGCTCGCAGAACTATACCTTCATAATCTTCGTCATTTGTCAGTGTGCGAACAGCTTCTTCTAGCTTATCCTTTTGGAAGATATGTGGCGTTTCGATTCCCCAACTTACAAATACATCATCCGCATGGTGATCATGTTGGCATCCGCAATCACACTCCTCATGATCATGGTGATGATGATGTTCATGATGGTCTTCTTCATGATTGCATCCACAGCTGCACTCTTCATGATGATCGTGTTCATGATGATCGTGTTCGTGATGATCGTGTTCATGATGGTCGTGCTCATGATGTTTGGAAACTTCATGAATAATGGATTCCATGAAATCATTTTTCTCATGTGCTGCTTCCTGAATTTGCTTAGCCGAAATCTGATTCCAATCTGTTGTGATAATCGCAGCCTTTTGATTCTTCTTTCTCATTTCCTCAACAACCGCTTCCAATTGGTCACTGGTCATTTCCTGACTTCGACTGATTAGAATTGTAGATGCATACTCAATTTGATTATTATAAAATTCTCCAAAAGCAGCCATTTGCTTTAAACATTTTTTCCCATTTACTACAGTGTATAATCCAGCTAGCTGCACATCCATATCTTTTTCTAGCTCGATCACTGATTTCATAACATCGGAAAGTTTACCAACGCCAGATGGCTCCACTAAAATATAGTCTGGATGATAGGTATCCACTACCTCTCGCATATTTTTTCCAAAATCTCCAACCAGTGAACAGCAAATACATCCAGAATTCATTTCAGAGACCTGCACTCCGGATTCTTCCATGAATCCACCATCAATACCGACTTCTCCAAACTCATTTTCAATCAAAACTACCTTCTTATTCTGGTACATCTCACGGATCATTTTTTGAATTAATGTTGTCTTACCAGCACCTAAAAAACCTGATACTATCGTTATTTTTGTCATTTAATCTTCCTCATTTCTATCATCTTTCATTTCCTGATTTACAAACTGCATCATATAGAGTCGCTCGTAAACACCTTTTTGTTCTAACAGTTCCTGATGTGTACCCTGTTCCTGGATGCCTTCTTCTGTTAATACCAGTATTTTTTCTGCATTCTTAATTGTAGAAAGACGATGTGCAATTACAAATGTTGTTCTATTTTTTGCAAGCTTTTCTAGCGATTCTTGTACTACTTTCTCGCTTTCATTATCTAATGCACTCGTTGCTTCGTCAAAAATCAAAATCGGTGGATTTTTCAAGAATACACGAGCAATCGATAATCTTTGCTTTTGTCCACCTGAAAGCTTCACTCCACGCTGTCCGATATCCGTATCATATCCATCAGGCAGTGCCATAATGAAGTCATGCGCATTCGCATTTTTAGCAGCTTCAATGATTTCATCCATAGATGCATTTGGTTTTCCATAACTAATATTATCTTTGACACTTCCAACAAAGAGATAAACGTCCTGTTGAACAATTCCAATTTGCTGACGCAAAGACTTTAGTTTCATCGTTTTAATATCTTGTCCATCAATACAAATTTTACCGTCCGTAACATCATAAAATCTTGGAATCAAGCTACACAGTGTACTCTTTCCAACACCAGAAGCTCCAACTAAAGCGATGTACTGACCCGCTGGCACATGCAGGTTTACTTTATTTAAAACCATGTGATTTTTTTCTTCATAACCAAATGACACATTTTCAAAGTCAATCACTCCATTGGCTGACTTCATTTCTTTCGCACCTGGGATATCTTTGATATCTGGTTCAATTGCCATAATTTCTCGAAAGCGTTCATATCCAGAATATCCATTCAAAAAAGTCTCAGCAAAATTGATCAGCTTTCTAACTGGCTCTGTAAAAATACCAATATATAAAACGAAGGTCACCAAATCCGAAACATTCACTTCTTTGGTTGTGACAAATAATGCGCCACCCACTAAAACAACAATGGTAATGAGAGTGGTAAAAGCACCTAATCCCGCATGAAAACCGCCCATGTACTTGTAACTGTCTCTTTTCGCATTTAAAAATCCATCATTGCCAATTAAGAATTTCTCCATCTCTACATCCTCATTCGCAAATGACTTTACCACACGGATTCCAGATAAGTTATCCTCAATCTGACTATTAATTTCAGCTATTTTAACACGATTCTTCTTAAATGCCCGTTTCATTTTTCTATTAAAAATCGATGCATACACGATCATAAATGGAATCACGATAAACGCCAACAATGTCAATTTCAAGTCAATTTGAACAAGAATCACAAAGGAACCAATGATTTTAATCATGGAAATCACGATATCTTCTGGTCCATGATGTAACAACTCGCTAATTTCAAATAAATCATTTGTAATTCGTGACATTAACTGTCCAACTTTTTGATTATCATAAAATGAAAATGATAGCTTCTGCAGATGTCCAAAAATCCGAGTACGCATATCATATTCGATTTTAGCACCCATAATATGGCCATAATAAGCGATAAAGAAATTACAGAACCCTTCTACCAAAACCAAAAATAACATCACCGCGCCAATTGCAAAAATCAACTTCGCTGCTTCATTCTCGCTTCGAAATATCACATCACTTGTTATAAAACGAACTAACAACGGAACAACCAGTGCAGTTCCTGCTCCTAACACCGCAAAAAATAAATCTGCAAAAAAAACTTTCAGGTACGGTTTATAATAACCTGCCAGCTCTTTTAATACTTTCCACATATTATATCCTCCTATTCTATCTTTATTCATTATACCATTATTGATATCTGATGCAAGATTCTTTCCTCGAAAAAATAAATATTTCTAGTACTAAAGACTTATGTTATAATATTGAAAAAGGAGGTGTCAAACATGAATCCAAAAGAAATACATTATGAAAATTTAGCTGAAACTATGATCAAACAATTAGAAAAGCGCAATATGAAAGGTTATTACTGCAAGAACGCTTCCGATGCAGCCACCTTAGCCCTTTCCTTGGTTCAACCAAATCAGACGGTAGCCTTTGGTGGTTCTATGACTTTAAATGAAATCGATCTGATTAATAAACTCAATTCAAGATCCGATATCCATTTGTTAAATCGTAATACTGCGAAAACTCCACAGGAAGCAGAATCCATTATGTTCCAATCATTTCAGTCCGACTGCTATTTTATGAGTACTAACGCAATTACTACGCAGGGTGAACTCATTAATGTGGACGGTAACGGAAACCGTGTCGCATCCCTCATTTGTGGTCCAAAAAAGGTCGTCGTAATTGCTGGTATCAATAAAGTCGTTCCAACTGTTGAGGATGGACTTCGCCGAATTCATCTTTTAGCAGCACCTGCAAACTGCGTACGCTTGAATTGCAAAACTCCATGCAGTAAAACAGGGATCTGTCTTGACTGCCATTCGGACGATTGTATTTGTGCCAATACCGTCATTACCAGACACAGTCGAAAAAAAGATCGAATACTGGTCATTTTAGTAGGTGAAGAATTAGGATATTAGAATGCAAAAAAAGAGGATTTTCTTCTACGCTAAGCGAAAAAGAAAATCCTCTTTTTACATTTATTCCTGTTTGCCAAATACCTGAACACACAGTCGCTCTGCTGTAGGTGTCTTTGCAAGACCACCTTCTGCAGTTTCTTTTAAAGATGTAGACATCTTATCTCCCACTTGTTTCATTGCCATGATTACTTCATCTGCTGGAATCGCACTTTTAATATCTGCCAGTGCCATTTCTGCTGCAACTATTGCATTTGCTACACCTGCAGCGTTTCTTTTAATACATGGAATTTCTACCAGTCCTGCAACCGGATCACACACCAGTCCTAAAATATTCTTGATTGCAATTGCAACTGCATTCGAAATCTGTTCTGGCGTACCTCCAGCAAGCTCCACCAATGCTCCAGCGGCCATTGCAGCTGCTGAACCACACTCTGCCTGGCAACCGCCTTCCGCTCCCGACAAGCTAGCATTTCTAGCAATCACCATTCCAATTGCAGAAGCTGTTAATAACGCCTTCACACAAGCATCATCGGATAGATTTCTTTCTTTTTGCATGGTAATAATTGCTCCAGGCAAGATTCCACAAGATCCTGCGGTTGGCGCTGCAACGATTCTACCCATCGAAGCATTTACTTCTGCAACCGAAACTGCTCTCATCAATGCTCCTGAAAAAAAGGTTCCACACAAGGTCTTTTCCTCATCTCTTACCACTTTTAATCGATACGCATCTCCACCTGTCAATCCACTCGTGGAGCGGATATTTGGATTCAGTCCGTTTTCGACAGCTGACTTCATGACTTCATATTGAAAAGCCATTCGTTCAAGAACTCGTTCTTGCGTACACTCCATGGAAAATGCCTGATCAATTAATGTAATTTCTGATATCGTAGTTCCTTCTTCATTCGCTGTATTTACCAGCTCTTCGATTGATTTATACATCAGTTCCATGTTATTTCCCCGCTTCCACTAATAAGGTACATTGTAATACTCCTGGAAATCGCTCAATAAATTTCGTTACTTCTTCGTTAATATTTCCATCAACCTCAAAAGACAAGACTGCTACACCACCTTTTTTGGTTCTTGCTAATGTCATATTACATAGATTTATATCACAATTTCCCAAAAATTCTGCAACTCTACCGACCACACCTGGGATATCTTTGTGAACAACAATTAAAGTATCATGTTGGCCAGTAATTGATACATCCAGTCCATTGATCTGTGTAATGTGAATATTTCCACCACCGACCGAGGATCCCAAAATTACAACTTCCTTACCAGCATCGCCCTTCAATTTGATTTCTACGGTGTTTGGATGTTTCGGCGTAAGGTTACTTTTCTCAATTGTAACCTGAATATTCTGATCTTTTGCAATCATCAGACTATCGCGAATTCTTTCATCATCTGGCTCCATCCCGAGAATTCCACCTACAAGCGCTCGATCGGTTCCATGACCTTTATATGTTTTGGCAAATGAACCAAATAGTTTAATATCTGCGCTTTGAATCGTATCACGAAATAGCATTCTACTAATTTTTCCAATTCTGGCAGCTCCTGCCGTATGGGAAC
>JAGOGN010000130.1 GCA_017996675.1 Lachnospiraceae bacterium
TAATGCAGCGTGTCTGCCCTGTTTTTCGTATTCCGCACTTCCCATGGCTACCATTGATGCAATCGGCATACCTGATATAATGGTTCCCACCTGAATAATCATCAGATTATCAGTCATCAGCGTTAAGAATAAGAACGTTAACACAGGCATTCCAAAAAGACGAATTGCGGATATCAAATATAAACGTGGCTGACCAAATACTTCTTTTAACGAAAAGACTGACAAAGACGCGCCGATAATAATCATGGATAATGGCATCGTCGTATTTCCTACGAATTTAAGTGGTTCCGCAATCAAGTCTGGCATGTTCCACTTGGAAAAATAAAGCACTAAAGCTAAAACACCAGATATCAGTCCAGTATTGATGAGTTTCTTCCACTCAAACTTACTCTTTCCGCCTCCATCTTTGGAAAAAAGATAAAGAGCCAGCGAATAAAACAAAATGTTAAATGGCATATGTAAAATCAAAGTATAAAAAATCGCTTCATCCCCAAATAAGGCCTGTACTACAGGATAACCCATAAATGCAGTATTCGAGAAAATAATCATGCAGGTATAGGTGCCTGTCAGATCCTTGTCGATTCTTAAGATCTTTGCAATTAAATACCCCAAAATTGGCAGGAGTATATACATCACCACTCCAATCAACAATAGCGACATGACCAGACTATCATTTCTCTCTTTGATCGTTGTCACGGACGCAATACAAAGTGCGGGACTGGTAAACATTAAGACCAATTCCGACATCTTGTTCTTTGTATGATGATCCAAAATTCCTTTTTTCCCCAAATATAAACCAATGAGCATTGCTGTAAGAAGCTTTGCCATCGTTACTGCTATTACCATTTTCTTTCCTCACTTCCAACTACACAATAGAATCCTGTACATTCTATCATGGGTTTTTATGGATGTAAACGAAAAAAGAACCTCAAAGAAGTTCTTTTTTTTGTATGTGGCTCTCAATTTACCATTTATTTTTCACTTTTTCCGCAAATCCAAAAAAATCCGTTAGGTTTATTTTTTGTCCATCATCTAGTACCGCTACTCCTGTAAATTTACCGAATACCTGATGCTGATCTGACTCTAAAATACCCAGATTCAGTTGGGCGTTGCGGTCTAGCATAGGAACAAAATCCATTTCAAATCGGTCATCATCGCTGGTAAATTTCCATGGTTTTTCATATTCTTCTGCTCCATTTTCATCTTTTGGAATGTGGAATGTAACCTGACTTAACTTATGTACTTTTCCTTTGTAAAAAAGAACATTCTCCGATGCAGCCTTTGTATCACCAAATCCATAGCCAATATTAAAGCCAAAGGATTCTCCGTCAACCAAACCAGAACCACTGCCCCAATACCAGGTATTATTATAAGTCCATACACCACGTCCCCAATCTAATACGCCAAAAGAATCCACTGGTTCAAAATTGTATTGCTCACCGTCTACCCATACTGATCCACTTGCGCTCATACAGTTAATTTTTTGATTAAAATAAAAGTGACCTTTTTTCGAAAATGGAGTTGCAATCACCATACTTTCCTCAGGTTCATTGCTCAAGGTCAATTTTCCACGAATTGAGCTGTTTTCCATAAAATCATTCATATAAAAATCAAGAATTCGCTTTCCATCTTTCTGAATAAATGAAATTTCGTAGCCTTTCCCCTTGGATTTCACATCCCCTGTAGCGGATGTAGGTGGTAAATTCTTCTTTCCCCTTGTAAAAAACTGCATTTTACTAACAGTCTTTTCTTTCGCTTCGTCCAGCCACAAAAAAGATATCGAATCCAGACCCATGTAGGAATTATCTGCAATGGTTAATGCCACCGCAAAGTGACCATTACTAATCAAATAATAATCCCACTCCTTCAATCGCATCCATCCGCCTTTTACCATCTTCCGATCGTAATGACTGAGCAATTTTCTGGAAAATCCAGGCTCTGTAAGGTTTCCCATTTGATCCAATAAATCCCCTGATTTTATAATTTCATGCATGATTTCATCCCCCATTTGTGATTTGTAAATTACAGCATGTGTTTTCTTAATTCGGCACCGCTCATTGGACTTAAATAGGAAGGTGCAACATCAAATACAGTGAGACATCCTCTCTTTCCTTCCTCATAAAGGCGATGTAATGCTCTTGCATATGCAACCAATACAGAAGCTGTAAATTCTGGGTTAGAATCTAAGGTCAATTGATACTCAATCAAATGCTTATGCTCTTCTTCCCATCCAGTATTTCCACTGCGAAGCACAAATCCACCATGTGGGATACCACTGTGATTTAGATCCATTTCTTCCTGCGTGATAAAATGAACTGTTGTATCATAATCTGAAAAATAATTAGGCATGGAAACTATGGTCTCTGTAATAACATCCAAGTCTGCATCTTCCTTTGCAACAACAAAGCACTCGCGTGTATGCTTCTGTCTTGTAGTTAACTCTGGATTGCTTCCACTGCGAACTGCATCCAGTGCGCTTTGTACTGGAATGGTGTATTGTCTTGCATCGACTACGCCAGTAATACGACGAATTGCATCAGAATGTCCCTGACTAACCCCTTTGCCCCAGAAAGTATAATCATTACCAGATGGTAGAACTGAATTTGCATAAAGACGATTCAAAGAAAACATTCCTGGATCCCAGCCTACAGAAATGAGTCCCACATGACCAGATTCTTGTGCTGCTTTGTCAACAGCTTCAAAATGCTCTGGAATATTGGCATGAGTATCGAAACTATCAATCACATTAAAGCTCTTTGCAAATAAAGGAGTCTGCTGTGGTAAGTCTGTCGCACTTCCTCCACAAATTACTAATACATCGATCTGATCTTTCATTTCTTCCAATTGTTCAATGGAATATACACCTGCTTCTTTGGTCAAAATAGCTACTGTTTCTGGTGCTCTTCTAGTGAATACTCCAACCAAATTCATATCTGCATTCTGTTTGATTGCACATTCTACTCCTCTTCCCAAATTACCATAACCTAAAATTCCAATACGTGTCATGTTACTTTCCTTCCTTTCTCATTAACTCGATTTTATTTCCGAGTGCTTCTTTTATTAATTTAACTAAATGTTCCTGTCCTGAAAAAAGACAAGAATCTTCTTTCTTTCCTGAAAATGATCCTGTTAGCACCTGTTTTGAATCTGTAATCAAACGGATCTGATTATCCTCTTGTTCCGCGACATAACAAATCGCACCTTCAAAATCAGACTCCTGATCCATCTCGTAATCACTAATTAAAATGATTTTCAAATTCTGTTTCAGTCCTTGCACAATCTCATCACGGAAAGACTCAATTACCGACTTGGAACCTGCCAGATAAAATCTGTTCTTTGCCTGCTTCATCATTGCTCCGGCTTTTTCACGGATATTTTCATAACCGATCACTGTAATATACCCATCCTGATACTCTGTCAAATCTGGAATATTCTCTTCCAAATATTGTTGATATCGTTGCAGTCTATGAATTCTATTCTCACAAAATTCCTTAATCGGAACAGGAATATAACGAACAGCAGTATCTTCTACAATGCCAGCTGCTCCCTTTTCCGTCAGAGCTGTTAAGCCACCATAGACATTGGATCTTGAAATACCTGTCAGCTTAGAAAGCTCATATCCCGTTAACTTAGGGTGTTTCATAAGTTCCAAATAAATTTGAGCTTCCTGTCTTGTTAGAGAAAAATCCATCAGTTGCTGAATCAAGCCAGCTTCTTTCATTCGCATCACCTCTTAGTAGTACTTTTTAGGAACACTCTAATTATAATACAAAAAAAAGTACCTGTCAATTATTGACAGGTAACTAAATTCACTTTCTTTTTCATATACCAATAATAAAATGGAATCAATGGTATCAGTGCACTTACCCAAGCCGCCGCATCACTAAAGCATACTCCGATATACTGTAGCGAAGGGAATAACAACAGGATTGTTAGGAATCGTGCCAATAACTCAAATACGCCACCTAACATCGGAACTAATCCATTCCCAACTCCCTGAAGAGTATTTCGGTAGACAAATATCAACCCAAGAGGGAAATAGAACCACATACTAATGTGAAATAACTGCCTCGCCAGTTCACGTAGTTCTCCTGTTGGATCTTTTGCGAAAATCACAACCAAATTAGGAAGGATAAAGTACGAAACAACCATCACCAAAACTGAGTAGATTGCAACCATTCGAACCGCTACATTCACGCCCTTTTTGATTCGATCGATTTTCTTTGCACCATAATTTTGTCCAACGAATGTAGCAAGTCCGGTTCCAAGTGCAACAAAGAATTGCAAAATAATACTTTGAAGTTTACTTGCAGCTGCATAGGATGCAATATAAACTGCTCCAAGATGATTCAGCGCAACTTGAACGATCATGGTACCTACTGCAGTAATGGAAAATTGCAATGCCATTGGAATCGCAACCGACAACATCCTTCCAGCACTGGAAGTTTTCCATTTTGTAAAAGAAAACTTGAGTACCTGATGTTTTTTTGCTGTATAAATCACACATAACACGGCAGAAACTCCCTGAGAGACAACTGTCGCAACTGCTGCCCCTGCAACACCCAAAGGCGTATATCCTACTAAAATAATATCCAAAATCACATTCAGAATCGATGAAATGACTAGAAAATAAAGTGGGGTCTTACTATCGCCAATAGAACGATTCAAAGCAGCCATCAAATTATATAAAATAGTAATTGGCAGTCCGGCATAAATAATCGCCATATAAGAACTGGTATCTGCAAAAATTTCTTTTGGTGTATCCATTAATCTTAAGATTGGTTCATTTAAGAAAAAGAGTGCGCTCGTCATAATGACTGCAAGGATTATGGATAAATACATGGCCATGCTCACATAATGAGTAAGCTGATCCTGCTGCTTGGCACCATATTTTTGCGACACTAATACCC
>JAGOGN010000131.1 GCA_017996675.1 Lachnospiraceae bacterium
TCATCAACGATCAATATTTTTTGTTTTGAAGACATAGCTTCCTCCTTATTCAAATTCTACAATGGTTACGCCGGAATCGCCTTCTCCGTATACACCAAGGTGAAATGATTTAACATATTTTTGACGGGTCAGGTGCTCGTGAACAACTTTTCGTAAGACCCCTGAACCTTTTCCGTGTACGATTCGTACAGAAGGAAGGTGTGAAAGATAGGCATCGTCAAGATACTTATCTAGAAGCGGAATTGCTTCATCGACACTTCTACCGATAATGTTTAATTCACTGGATATACTGGACGCTTTACTCAGGTTTACTTTTCCAGTGCGGGCTTTTGATTTATTCTGGTATACAGGCTTTTCGTCAATCAGACTGACATCGTTCAAGTTGACAAGTGAACGTAAGATACCCATTTGTACATAAAAATCACCTTTGTTATTTGGGAGTGTATGTACAGTTCCATTTAAATTTAACGAATGAACAGTTACTGTATCGCCAATGTGAAGCTTTACCGGTTTTTTTGATGTTCCTTGTGGTTTGAGAGCCTTCATTGTAATATTCTTTTCGGCATCCGCCATTCGTTGACGAATCTTTGCACGTTCTTCTTCCATTTGCTTAATCGTTGGAGCATCCTGTGCATATTTTTGAAAATTCAAAATGGTTTCATCAGCAAGTTCTTTGGCTTCACGAAGGATACGATGAGCTTCTTCGCTGGCTTCTTGTACCAGATTTGATTTCTTAAGATCAATGCTGGCTTCTTTTTTTGCAACTGTTTCTCTCATAGCTGCAAGCTCACGTTCCTGAGTTTCGATCCGTAATCGGGTGTTCTCAATCGATACGCGGCTATTTTCCAAGTTGGCCAGAATATCTTCAAAGCTCTCTTTTTCCTGGTCCAGACGTTCTTTCGCATCATCGATAATAAAGGATGGCAGTCCAAGTTTGGATGAGATGGCAAAAGCGTTACTTTTTCCAGGTATTCCAATTAACAAACGATATGTTGGGCTAAGAGTTTCTAAACTAAACTCACAACAAGCATTTTCAACTCGTGGAGTGGTTAATGCATAGCCTTTGATTTCGCTGTAATGAGTAGTTGCCATTACTTTAATCTTTCTGGCATAAAGATCATGTAGAATGGAAATGGCAAGTGCTGCTCCTTCAGTAGGATCAGTTCCGGCACAAAGTTCGTCGAATAACACAAAAGAATGCTCGTTTGCATTTTCTAAGATACGAACGATATTTGTCATATGTGAGGAAAAGGTACTTAAATTCTGTTCAATACTTTGTTCATCCCCGATATCAGCAAAAATCTCATGAAAGAGTGCGAGTTCGGAACGGTCTCTGGCTGGAATATGCAATCCGGCCTGTCCCATTAAGGTGAGAAGTCCAACTGTTTTTAGCGAAACAGTCTTACCACCTGTATTGGGTCCTGTTATAATCAAAGAATCAAAGTCATCACCCAGGTGGATATCAATTGGAACAACTTTGTGTTTATCCAGTAATGGATGTCTACCTTGGCGAATTCGAATAATTCCATCCTGATTAAACATTGGCATCGTTCCATTTAACTCACGAGCAAGATAGCCCTTTGCAAAAATAAAATCCAATTCTGTTAAAACAATTAAATTAGTTTTCATTGGGTCAATCTGTGCACCAACCTGATTGCTTAAATTTGCCAGGATAATTTCAATTTCTTCCTGTTCCTTAATAAAGAGTTCTGTTAAATCGTTATTCAACTTTACGATAGCTAATGGTTCGATGAAAAAAGTAGAACCAGAAGAGGACTGATCATGTATCATTCCTGGAATCTGTCCCTTTGCCTCAGCTTTAACAGGGAGACAATAACGTCCATTTCGCTGTGTAATTACATTATCCTGTAAGTGTGTCCGATGTGCAGGACTGTTTAACATTGCATTCATTTGAGAACGAATCTTGTCATTTAACACATGTATATTTCTACGAACACTTTTTAAACCAGGTGATGCATCGTCTGCCACCTCAGTTTCTGTAATAATGCATCGTTCAATTTCAGAAGCTAGATTTGACAATGGTTCAATTTGATCAAACATTTCTGCCAAAGAATCAGGAATTTCATCCCCACGGTCAGTTCGACCGTAAGATTTAGCTCTCTTTGCAACTTTCAGAATAGAAAGCACACGTAACAGTTCCGTCGCATTTAAGGTGCCACCTATTTCTAAACGCTTTAAACTTTCTCGAATATTGTAGATTCCGGAAAAAGAAATATTACCCCCTGCCATTAATCGATTAAATGCATCTCTGGTTTGGTATTGCATTTTTTCGATAGAGGAAAGGTTCGTATCGGGTTTTAGTTCCAGACACAGTTTCTTGCCGCCCTCACTCGAGGCATATTCTACCAACATCTGTATAATTTTATCGAACTCTAATGTTCGAAATACTTTTTCATTCATTGTTTCATCCCCATTTTCTCAATAAAAATCGCCTCTATAATTTTAACCTATATGGAAAGGAAATGAAAGAGAAATGATGGAAAAACTTGCATGTAGAGGGGAGAAAAAGTATAATAAGTGGGATACATTGGAAGAAAAACAGGAGTTTTATTGAAAATGGAGCAAAAAGAGAACAGAGAAGACGGTTTTGTTCAAGAAAAAATCAAGATGAAACCGCTTAATAAGAAGAAACTATTACAAAAATTACTAGTATCCGCTTGTATGGCGGTTGTTTTTGGCGTGGTAGCTTCTTGTACATTTGTATTTATTACACCTTGGATTCAGACCATTCGGAATTCAAAACCAGAGAGTAGAATAGATTTGACGAAAGATGATCAAAATGATAGTACGGTTGCTATTCCAAATATTTCGGATTTGTCAAAAAATCCTACAACAGGTGTCAAACTAGAAGATATGCAACGGTTAAGTTATAATTTATTTACCATTGGTGGCAATGTGAATGGTGGAATTGTAACCATCAGAGGAACCGGTGGATCAGCTGTTAAAGATGAACAATCCAGCTTTGAATCGGACGATACCAGCGGAATTATTATTGCGAAAAGTGAAACAGAAATCTTAATACTTGCGCAACATGGAACCGTGCGATCCGGCGGAAGTTATCGTGTGATTTTTAGCAGTGGAGAAGCAGTTAGTGCTACGGTTAAAGGATATGATTCTAAGACTAGTATAGCAATATTAAGTGTCCCATTAAAAGAAATCGGAACCAATACACAAAAATCTATTTTGGTCGTTGATCTGGGAAGTACAAAAGCAATTGCACGTGGAAAGTATGCAATCGCTGTAGGAAATCCGTTAGGTGATAATTATTCTGTACAGGTAGGGATAATTGAGGCAACCAATTTTAACGCATCTTATGTAGATGGCGTGATTTCACTTTTGTCGACCAATCTTTTGGCAAGAGCAAAGAGTGGTGGCTTTTTAATTGATGATGAAGGAAAGTTATTGGGAATTATTACGCATGATGGAGATAATGCGAAAGATGCAAATAAAATCCAGGCAATGGCAATCTCTGATTTAGCACCGATTCTTGACCGAATGGTTAACATGCAAAAGATTCCATATATGGGAGTCCGCATTAGTACTGTTACAGAAAAAATTGCAAAAGAAAACGATATGCCAGAGGGAGTATATGTAGAGTCCGTAATTCTGGATTCTCCAGCTATGGCAACAGCGATTCAAAAAGGTGATATTATTCAGGAAGTGGGAAAAAATCCAGTGAAAACTGCAAGACAGTTTCATGAGACGATTTCATCGTATGATGCTGGGTCAACCATCTCAATATCCTTGAAACGATATAGTTCAACAGGTTATAAAACGGTACTTTGCTATGTGACTTTAGGCTCATTATCAGAGACCAATTAGTAGAAAGAGGGAAAAACGTGAGATATATTGAAACACTGAAAGAGGGAGACCGCATTGCGGACATCTATTTATGTAAACAAAAAAATTCAGCTTTAACAAAATCAGGTAAGCCATATGATAACTTGATTTTACAGGATAAGACCGGAACGATCGACGGAAAGATCTGGGATGTCAATTCTCAGGGAATTGATGATTACTCTAGCCTTGATTATGTAGATGTTGTAGCGGATGTGACCAGTTTTCAGGGAGCACTGCAATTAAATATCAAAAGAATTCGTAAGGTTTCTGAAGGGGAATATATTCCAGCAGATTATCTCCCTATGAGTGAGTATCCATTGGATGGAATGTTCGACGAACTTTTAGAATTTATTAAATCCGTTCAGAACACTTATTTGAACCAGCTTCTTAAAAAATTCTTTGTAGAGGATCAGGCGTTTGCGCAGAAATTCAAACTACATTCTGCTGCAAAAATGGTACATCATGGATTTGTTGGTGGATTGCTTGAACATACCTTAAATGTGGCAAGAGTCAGTGATTTTTACGCAAAAATGTATCCGATTTTAAATCGCGATTTGTTACTGACGGCTGCGATTTGCCATGACATCGGAAAAATATATGAATTATCACCTTTACCAGAAAATGATTATACAGATGAAGGAAATTTATTAGGACATTTGGTAATGGGATCGGAAATGATTGGAGAAGTCATTCATGAGATTCCAGGATTTCCGAAAGATCTTCGGTTAGAGCTTAAACATTGTATTTTAGCCCATCATGGGGAATTAGAATATGGTTCACCAAAGAGACCAGCTTTGGCAGAAGCAATTGCCTTAAATTTTGCAGATAATGTAGATGCTAAAATGGAAACCATGAAGGAAATGATGAATGGTTCCGTTGATCCATCCAGTAAATGGATGGGCTACAATCGTTTATTCGAAAGTAATATTCGTAGAACAACAGTTGATGGAAAGTAGGAGAATCATGAAAAGTGAAATTGCTTTACACAAAAATGATCGTGTGTGTGTAACAATTGAAGATATTGGCGTATC
>JAGOGN010000017.1 GCA_017996675.1 Lachnospiraceae bacterium
ATCAAATAGGTGAGTTGCCATTAAGTGCAAGGGTAGAAGAACAATTATTGGAGCAACAGGGAGTAGAATCTTTATTTGCGATTCCGATTATGCGCAATGAGATTCAAATCGGAATGTTGCGACTGGATTTTTCTGCAAAAGAGGTCTGGAATGGAAAAGATCAGATTCAGACATTTCAGACGGTAGGAAATTTAATTGGAGAAGCATATGGAAAAGCGGAAGATGACGATAAAATGACCCATCTGGCTTTTTTTGATCAACTAACGAATATTCCAAATCGACAACTGTTTGGGGAACACATTAAACAATCCATCAAAAATGCAAAACGTCAAAATAATTCATTTTGTATTCTCTTTTTAGATCTAGATGAGTTTAAAACGGTAAATGATTCTGTTGGGCATCTGATTGGTGATCAGCTATTAATTCGAATCGCTCAACAATTGGATGCATCCGTTCGAAAGTCCGATGTGGTATGCCGTTTCGGCGGTGACGAGTTTTTGATTATGCTTAATCACATCGAGACCAAAAAAGATATTGAAACGGTACTACATAAAATCATCGCAGTTTTTGATGAACCGATACAGGTGGGTGAACATTATTTTAATTTGACGGCCAGTATCGGTATCTCAGTTTATCCATTTGATGGACTAGATGAAGATACATTAATTAAAAACGCTGATATTGCGATGTTTAAAGCAAAAGAGAAAGGCAAAAATCAAGTTGTATTTTGCACAGAGGAAATGAAAGATGAAATTGCACAGGTAATTGCGATTACCAATCATTTTTATCCCGATTGCAGAACAAATAGGTCTGATTAATCAAATTGGAGAATGGGTATTGGAGGAAGCCTGTAGGCAGAATCAGAAATGATTACTGCACGATTAGTAGAACTTCGAAATATGGGAATTTCTTTAGCAATCGATGATTTTGGGATGGAATATTCATCCTTAAACCGAATCAAGTCGTTCCCAATCGATCGCTTAAAAATCGATATGAACTTTGTACAAGGAATTCTGACAAATAGCAAAGATCGAGCGATCGTTGAGGTCATTATTAGTCTTGCAAAGACTCTGAATCTGAAAGTAATTGCAGAAGGTGTGGAAGAGCCTTTGCATTTGAAAAAATTAGGATGCAACTTCAAACTGTGAATTATATAGGTCGGCATAGAAGCCGTTTAACTTTAATAAATCTTCGTGGGTACCTTGTTCAATGATATCTCCATCTTTCATGACCAAGATTAAATCAGCACTTTTGATGGTCGAGAGACGATGTGCAATAATAAAACTGGTTCGATTGTGCATGAGGTGATCCATTGCTTTTTGGATTCGGATTTCAGTTCTGGTATCTACGGAGGAGGTCGCTTCATCCAAAATCAAAACAGGATTATCTGCAAGAATGGTACGAGCAATCGTTAAGAGCTGTTTTTGACCTTGGGAAATATTGCTGGCATCTTCGTTGATTTCCATTTGATATCCACCTGGAAGAGTCTGTATAAAATGATGTGCGTGGGCTGCTTTGGCAGCTGCGATGACCTCCTCATCGGTTGCATCAAGGCGTCCGTATCGAATGTTTTCCATTATCGTTCCAGAAAATAGCCAGGTATCTTGTAAGACCATTCCAAATGCTTCTCTTAAATCAGAACGATCGAAATTGCGAATGTCATGTCCATCTAAAAGAATCGAACCCTGGTTCACATCGTAAAAGCGCATAAGAAGTTTGACAATCGTTGTCTTTCCGGCACCAGTTGGTCCGACAATTGCAATCTTTTGTCCAGGAAGTGCTTGAGCACTAAAGTTGTGAATAATGACCTGATCTTCTTTATAACCAAACTGAATGTTTTCAAATGTAACAGCGCCTTCAATATGTGATAAGTGAACAGGATGTTCAATCACTTGGGCTTCTTCTGGTTCTTCTAAAAATGCAAAAACTCGTTCGGCAGCAGCAGACATGGACTGCACCTGATTGATAACCTGTGCAATTTGAGCCATTGGCTGAGTAAAGTTTCTCACATATTGGATAAATGCTTGAATATCTCCAATTGTAATCACACCACGGATCGCCAATAATCCACCAGAAAGTGCCACTGCGGCATAACCTAAGTTTCCAACAAAGTTCATGATTGGGAACATCATTCCAGAAAGAAATTGAGATTTCCAAGCAGACTGATAGAGAATCTGATTGGTCTGATCAAAAGTTTCAATGACTTCGCTCTCTTTATTGTATGCTTTAATAATGTTATGACCACCATAGACTTCTTCTACCTGACCATTGATGTGGCCTAAATATTCTTGTTGCGTCTTGAAATACTTTTGGGACTTTTTCACCATCAAAGAAATCAGAGCAGCAGATACAGGTAGAATAATCAACGCAATCAACGTCATCAAAGGAGAAATACTAAGCATCATGATTAGGACACCGATGATGGTTGCACTAGAGGTTAGAATCTGGGTAACACTTTGATTCAGTGCCTGACCAAGCGTATCAATGTCATTGGTAATGATGGACAACACCTCTCCATTGGTTCTGCTTTCAAAATAGTCCAGTGGCATACGGTTTATTTTTTTTGAAAGGTCATCCCTCATACGAAAACAAACTTTTTGCGAAATTCCAGTCATAATCCAGCCTTGAATAAAACTTAAGATTGCTCCAATACCATAAAGCCCTAATACAATCAGAAGAATGGTACCAATAAAGGTGAAATCAATGGAACCAGTTCCTTTGATTTGGCGAGAAAGTCCACTGGCAAGTTCTGTGGTTGCTTTACCAAGAACTTTCGGTCCGGCTACATTAAAAATAGTAGAGCATGCTGCAAAAAATATGACAAAAAGAAGAGCAATACGATATCTTCCCGTATACTGGTAGAGTTTTTTCAGGGAACCTTTGAAGTCTTTTGCTTTTTCCATTGGTGCCATTCCCATATGACCACCTGGGCCGCCCGTACGACGTTTTGGTTTTAATGATTCATTTGACATTTGCGGTCCTCCTTTATTTATTCTCTTCCAGTTCAGTTGCTGAAAGTTGTGACTGTGCAATTTGTTGATATACTTCGCAGGAATCTAATAATTCTTTGTGCGTTCCCCTGCCAACGATTTGACCTTCATCGATGACGATAATTTGTTCGGCATGAAGAATGGTACTAATTCTTTGAGCTACGATGATCAATGTACTCGAATGCACTTCCTGTCGAAGTGCTTTGCGAAGACTGGCATCCGTACGCAGATCTAAAGCGGAGAAACTATCATCAAAAATATAAATGGATGGATTTTTCGCGATGGCTCTTGCAATGGATAACCTTTGCTTTTGGCCACCGGAAACATTGGTTCCACCTTGAGAAATCTCGCTGTCATAAGTGTCTTCTTTTTCCATAATGAAATCAGAAGCCTGAGCAATCAATGCGGCCCGTTGAATTTCTTCGTCAGAGGCATCTTTATTTCCAAAACGTAAATTGGATGCTACTGTTCCGGAAAAAAGTACACCTTTTTGAGGCACAAATCCGATGGCGTCGCGAAGATCTTTAAGTGCTAGGTCCAAAATATTGACTCCGCCAATAGTAATCGAACCTTCTGTCACATCATATAGTCGAGGAATCAGGTTTACCAAGGTTGATTTACCAGATCCAGTTCCACCTATAATTGCGGTTGTTTCGCCTGGTTTAGCTGTAAAAGAAAGATCGACGAGTGCATCTTCGTTTGCATTGGGATAACGGAAATGTACATGGTCAAAGACAACTGTGCTGTCTGCTTTATCCAATTTCTGTGGGTTCACGGATTCTTTAACGGTAAGTGGCGTTTTTAAAACTTCATCGATACGAGCAGCAGCAACTCCCGCTCTAGGAAGCATCACAGACATCATGGTCAGCATCAAAAATGACATTACAATCATCATGGCATAGGTGATAAAAGCGGTCATGGAACCAACTTCTAAAACTCCATCACTGATTCGATGGGCAGAAACCCAAACAATTAAGATGGTCAGTCCATACATAATCATCATCATGATTGGCATCATGAAAGTCATGACACGGTTCGTAAAGAGCATGGTTTTTGTTAACTGTTTATTTGCATGTTCAAAACGTTCTTCTTCCGATCTTTCTCGGCCAAAAGCTCGAATAACTGGAATACCAGTTAAAATCTCTCTAGACACAAGATTCAGTCGATCAACCAATTTTTGCATCAGTTTAAATTTAGGCATTGCAACTGCCATCAAGACTGCTACTAAACCAAGAATCAGTAAAATGGCAAGACCAATGATCCATTCCATATTTGCTCCGGTCTGTAATACTTTAATGACACCACCGATTCCAAGGATTGGTGCATAAGCGATCATTCGTAGCATTAGAGCGGTAACCAATTGAATCTGTTGAACGTCATTGGTACTTCTGGTTATTAAAGAAGCTGTCGAAAATTGATCGATTTCAGCACTTGAAAAACGTACAACTTTTTTAAAAATACTGCTTCGTAAATTCATACCAACACCAGCGCCGATTTTGGAAGCAAAAAAACCGACAAAAATAGTTACCACACCCATTAAAAGAGCAAGAGCAACCATTTTCAGCCCAGCAACCCATAAAAATTTCTTTTGAATGGAATCGATATTGATTCCAGCCTCTTTTGAGGTTTGTATGGAATAGGAAATACCCATAGAATGAATCATCGAATCGCCTACTTTAGAAAAACTCTTTTCCATGTCTGATCTACTTTTTAATAGATCGGTCTGTTGCATTTTTCCTGACTCGACCATTTTTTGGAAAATAGGTCTCATGTCAACGGTGGTAACTTTTTTTGTGGAAGCTTTTAGAGAAACCTGCATCATTTCACCAATTTGTTCAATGCTCAGATTTTGAAGCTTGTCTGCAGTTGTACCCATTTGTACAGCGATTGTTTTTCGAAAGACGGATTCTTCGACCTGAGACATTTGATAATTATAAAGAAGTGCAAAGGTTAACTGCTCATCCCGCTTGGTGAGCAAATCTTCCTCTTTTATAGATCTGTTATATAGTTTTCCGCTCTTTTCATAGCTGCTCTTCCAAAGAGATTGTTCCTTTTTGGACATAAAAAGCTGGACCTTTTGAAATTCGTCTTCTTTTATTTTAAGTGGAAGGACATGTTCAATTCCCTTATTTTGTATACCGGTATCAATAATTTCAGAAGTATACTGAGGAAGAGACAGATCGCACCAGGCCTGGATCAAAAGTAAGAAAAAAATCAGAAGTGCCATTTTCCAAAATGGCCGAATGTTCTTTAATATTTTAATCATTTTGTTGCTCCTTTTTCATTTTGTCGCTTCGTGCTTGAAATTCTTTTTGAGTGATATCATAAAAATCCTGAAGGTATTGAATTAGTAAGTCCAAATGTTCAGGATCCATCTGCGCTAAAACACTGTCTGTAAATTCAACCATAATTTGTTCTGCTTCTAATAGCTTTGCTTTTCCATTTTCAGTAAGTAAAATATAAGTATTACGTCGGTCATTTGGATTAATTTGCCTTGTAATTAAGTTTTTTTCTTCCATTACTTTTAGTGAGCGTGAAATAGACGGTGGAGAAACACGTATTTTTTTGGCAAGATCGGATGTGCTGATTTTGTTATTTACTTTACAGGGCTCGCTTGCGCGACAGGGATGAATTTCTTCATATGCGATGGATTTCAGAATGGCGAATTCGCTATGATTTAAATCTTCCATTAAAGAAGAAAAATGTAATTTTCGAAATTGTGAAAACGTGTGGAACAGACGATAGGCTGTTTCATTCATTTAAGGGTACCTCCTTGCATTGGTTAATACTTAACATTGTTATTTAATAACATTGTTAAGTATGATAGCATGGGATAGTGGGTCAGTCAATAGATTTATTTATAATACGTCAATGAACCATAATCAATAAAGGTTCGAGAAATCAGAAGATAATACCAAGAATAGAGTGAATACTAGACATTTGGAAACGATTCTGATATGCTTTACCTATGTAAACATAATAGGAGATTGAGACGTGAAGAATTCAAATCAGAAAGAAATCGGTTGGAGTAGGAAACAACTTAAAAGAGAAGGAAGAAAGGCGTTAAAGCGAAATTATTTTCAGGCACTTTTAGTTTCCCTAGTTATTTTCTTCTTTGTAAAAGGATTTCATGATATATCAAAAAAACCTGCCATTGATAATTTGCGATTATCTTTGCATGGGCAAAGCAATATTACCATCGTCAATGATTTGATTCAAAATTCAAATCGAAGTCTTGGAGATCTAGTCAAACCCTATTTGGTTGGGAAACAAGGTGTGATGGCAACACTGGTCAATAATATTACCAAATCAGGTTCTTTTTTGTATGGAATTTTAAATGCTATCAATCAAATGATTTTCCATGGTAGTTTCAGCTATATCCTTATTTTGTTTTTTGGTGCCTTTATTGCTCTTATGTTTCAGCTGTATGTACGGAATATTTTGCGCGTAGGTTCGGCAAGATTTTTTATGGAAAACAGTACCTATCGTGAAACAGCAGTTGGAAAAGTAAGATACATCTATCAATTAGGAAAGACCAGAAAAGTCGCAAAAACGATGTTTTTTGAAAATTTATTTCTCACTTTATGGTTTTTTACGATTGTAGGAGGTTTTATAAAACAGTATTCTTATCGAATGATTCCCTACATTCTAGCTGAAAACCCAGAAATGAGTAGAAAAGAGGTATTCCAATTATCTAGTCAAATGATGAAAGGAAATAAGTGGCGGACTTTTTTGTTGGACCTTTCCTTTTTATTATGGGTGGTTCCTGTATTTCTGACTGCTGGAGTGCTGGATTATTTCTTTTTATTTCCTTATCGCTGCGCAACGGATGCAGAATTATATCGTGAACTCAGAGCTTCATTTATAAAAGAAAAACCGGAATACAGCGCTTATTTTGTAGATCAGGGATTATTTCAGGAGAAAGTAGAAGACTCCTATCCAATTGTGTCCTATCCCTTTCCATTTGCAAAGCATTATAAATGGACAAAATATGACTACATGTGTTCTTATTCAGTACGTTCCCTGATTTTAATCTTTTTTACGTTTTGTATAGTAGGTTGGGTTTGGGAAGTGGCATTTCATTTTATGAATACCGGACATTTTGTCAATCGAGGTGTGCTTTATGGGCCCTGGCTTCCGATTTACGGAAGTGGAGGAGTTTTAATATTGATTTTTTTAAAGCGGTTTCGACCTAGACCTCTACTATATTTTGGTTCAGTTATGGTAGTATGTGGTAGTTTGGAGTATTTGATTTCCTGTTGGCTGGAATATTCGAAAGGTGCAATGTGGTGGAATTATCATAAAATGTTCTTGAATTTAAACGGAAGAATTTGCCTGGAGGGACTGTTATTTTTTGGATTAGGAGGAATGATTTTTACTTATATATTTGCTCCGTATGTAAATCATTGGTTTCAGAAAATTCCGAAGAAGACGGGTAAGGTGATATGTACCATCCTTATCATTTGTTTTCTGTCAGATCTAATCTATTCTGAATTTCATCCGAATATGGCTGCAGGAAAAGAGATTCAGACGCAGAAGAAATGAAAAATGTGAAAAGCAGCCTTGCTGCTTTTTTTTCTTGCAAAACACTACATGTTGGTATAACATATAGATAGAAACACTAGATATCGATTAATGTGGAGGATAAAATGAAAGTAGAAGAATGGCTTGGAAAAGAAAATCAGTTAGGAATTGATATATGGAAAGGTAAATATAAGTTTGGCGAGGAGTCCTTTGAGGATTGGATTACCCGTATTAGCGGAGGAAATGAAAAGATTGGTGAGTTGATCCGTCAAAAGAAATTCTTGTTTGGGGGAAGAATTTTAGCAAATCGTGGACTGAATCAGCGAGGAATCAAAATAACTTTGTCCAATTGTTACGTTGTAGAACCGCCACAGGATAATCTGGAAAGTATATTCGAGTGTGCAAAAAAACTAGCGAGAACCTATAGTTATGGAGGAGGATGTGGAGTAGATGTTTCACAATTAAGCCCGATGGGCGCCAGAATCAATAATGCAGCAAAAGAAACAAGTGGCGCACTTTCCTTCATGGAATTATATGATCTGACAACCAGTTTGATTGGACAAAATGGACGTAGAGGTGCACTCATGATTTCGCTAGATTGTTCGCATCCAGATATAGAAGAATTTATTCGACTAAAAACTGATTTGGGAAAAGCGACAAAAGCAAATCTTTCGATTCGATTGAATGGTGAATTTATGGAAGCGGTGCGAAATAGACAGCCATATCTACTTACATTTACGCGAGAGGCAACGGGAGAAACAATCGAGCGATCTGTGGATGCGAAAGAGTTATTTCATAAAATTGCCAAAGCAAACTGGGATTATGCAGAGCCGGGCGCTCTTTTTTGGGATAGAATCGAATCTTGGAATTTGCTGAGTGAGGTAGAGGATTTTCAGTATGCAGGGGTGAATCCTTGTGCAGAGGAACCGCTTCCAGCTGGAGGAAGCTGCTTGTTGGGAAGCATGAATCTTGCTTCTTTCGTGAAAGATCCGTTTACAAATCAGGCTTCTTTTGATTATGAAGATTTTGGAAAGAGCGTGGAAGTATGTGTAGAAGGATTAAATGAAGTTTTAGAAGAAGGATTAAATTTGCATCCACTACAAGAGCAAATTGAACAGGTAACAAAGTGGAGACAAATCGGATTGGGTTTAATGGGTATTGCGGACATGTTGATCCAGATGGGAATCACTTATGGAAGCAAAGAATCGATCGAGCTTTCTGAACAGATTAGTTTTTTTATGATGGACCGGGCAATTGCTGCGTCCGCAAAGCTGGCTCAGCAATTGGGAGCTTTTCCAATGTGTGAGACAGAGCAAATCATGAAATCACCTTTCTTTTTGCAAAACACAACCGAAGAAACAAGAAAATTAGTAGAAGAGTTTGGATTACGTAATTCTCAATTATTAACGATTGCTCCGACTGGAACACTTTCTACCATGTTGGGAATTTCAGGTGGAATAGAGCCGATTTACGCAAATTACTATGAACGTACCACACAGTCCTTGCATGGTCGCGATGTTACCTATCGAGTTTATACGAAAATAGTAGAAGAATATATGAAGCTTCATAATTTGAGTGAAGTAGATGAATTACCAGATTATTTTGTCACAGCGATGGAACTGGATTATCACAGTCGTCTGAAAATGCAGGCTACCTGGCAAAAGCATATTGATGCATCCATTTCTTCAACGGTGAATGTTCCAAACGAATTTAGTGTGGAGCAGGTGGGAGAATTATATTTTGAAGCGTATGAATTAGGCTTAAAAGGCGTAACGCTATTTCGTGATGGTTGTAAACGTACCGGTATCTTGAATGTGAAGCCACAAAAAAAGGCTTATCCAGCTGCTGGTGAGGGATTGGCAAGAGGTGAGATCGTGCAGGTCTCCGACGAAGTGATTGGTGCAAAACGAAAACTGACTACAGGATGTGGAACTTTACATTGTATAGCTCTTTTTGATCCAAAAACGGGAGCGCTTTTAGAAACTTATCTAAGTAAAGGATCGACAGGTGGCTGTAATAATTTTATGATCGGTTTATCCAGAATGAT
Organism: Lachnospiraceae bacterium; assembly: GCA_017996675.1. The sequence goes on from JAGOGN010000017.1 coordinate 9,562, forward strand.
CTCGATTTGTGCAAGGGCGGGAGTCGATCTTCGAACCATTGTAGATCAGTTGGATTCTACAGGGGTATGTCCATCTTATGCGGTGCGACAGGCAACCAAACATGATACGAGCAAAGGTGCTTGTTGCCCAATGGCGGTGGGAAATGCTCTTTTGGAAATGTATGAAGAAGTAAAGGCAGGAATCACATCAGGAAATCAAATGGACCAAGAGAGTACAACTTTTTCTACTAGAAATGTGTCAACACAACCTCAGTCAGAAAAAAAAGAGAGTGACCGTTGTCCTGAATGTGGGGAACAGTTGGTTTTTGAAGGAGGATGCAATATCTGCAAGTCTTGCGGATGGAGTAAATGTCTATAGAAAGACTAGGTATCCAAACTGAATTATGATACAATAAGAATTATTGATTTGGGGAGGAATACAGATGAAACAAAGACGAGGGATCGTTCAAAAGGCAGTTGGAATTTTCATGATTTTTTTGCTTATGGTGCAGTTGTCTGGATGTGGTGCACAAAAAGAGGAACAAGCAGTTTCGTTAAAGAAGCACGGAGACGTTGCATTTTCTTATGTTACTTATTTTCAGAACCATTTAAGCGAAAGACAGGCGGGAAGTGAGCGCGAGCAAAAAGCATTCCGATATATCAAATCTGAGATCCAAAAGATGGGGTATGAGGAATCTGCTATCGATAAGCAAGCGTTTCAGATGTCAACGGATGAATCTAGTCAGAATTTGATTGTTAAAAAAGAAGGAATTTCAAAGAACGTTATTGTAATTGGTGCACATTACGATTCTGTGGGAACAAAGGGTGTAGACGATAATGGTTCCGGTGTAGCGGCATTATTGGAATGCGCAAAGAGAGCAAAGCAAATAGAAACACCTTATAGCTTTGAATTCGTTTTTTTTGGAGCGGAAGAAACTGGATTAGAGGGATCGAAGCACTTTGTTGAACAAATGAGTAAAGCGGATAAAGAGAACCTGTTATTCGTTCTGAATATGGATAGTATTTTAGTCGGCGATAAAACTTATGCTTATAGCGGTACAGTCGATGCGCAGGGAGAGATTTCAGGAACCGAGTATTTACCAATTATTCAGGAACTGGCACTTGAAAACCAGATTAAGTTAGAAGAAAATCCTGGTAAAGACCCAGAATATCCGACACCTACAACTGGTGACTGGAGTGATCATGCACCGTTTGCAGCAGTTGGGATTCCTTATATTTATTTTGAAGCTACCAACTGGGATTTGCCACCATTTGATGGAATGGCTGAAACAAAAGTTTTAGGGAAAATCATGCATACCTCAAGTGATGATCTTGCAGTGATTGAAAAAGTATTTCCAAATCGAGCAAAGAAGAATCTTGTAACATTTACAAGGCTTTTGAGTGCTGTTTTGGAATGCAGCGATTTTAAGTAAAGGAAGTCAACATGAAAATGGAACAAGCAACAAATAAGCATTCCTATATCGTATCAAATCATCAATTAGTGGAAGTGAATTCAAATTCTAGTTCTACTCAGGTACCGAATGTGATGATAGTTAGCCAGGATATTTTAGAAGAACAGGACTGGGCAGCACGTTATTTTGAGCAAAAGCGAAACCATCGATCTTTACAAGAGATTCGCTACTGTAAGCTGGAAATTCATGAGGATGCCATACTTGGAACCATGAGAATTCCCAATAAGGAAGATTATGACCAGCATATTCGATTTGCATTATATATGACAGAAAACAGACTTGTTTTTATCGATGATTCAAAGTTCGTGCAAACAATTCTGGAGCGAATCTATCTGGGAAGATTTCAGTGTGAAATTGCTCTATCCATGATATTAGAGGAGTTTTTACTTCAAATAGTAGAAGGAGATCAGCATTTTTTAGCGTCTTTAGAAAAGAAAATTGAGACGCTGGAAGAGGAAATCATCAGTCAGGAAGACAAGGATTATCATTTGGAAGTTCTGACATTAAAAAAAGAAATATCCAGAATGAATCGCTATTATCACCAGTTATTTGATATGGTAGATGATTTGCAGAGTTATTCGCAGGATAATCATCCGCTGACCTATCATATTTTCGAAAATAAAATCAATCGACTTTTACAGGAAACCATTGATTTACGTGAGTATGCCATGCAGGTACAGGATGTTTATATGTCTGAAATTGGGATCCGTCAAAATAACGTTATGAAAATGCTTACTGTGGTGACGACAATCTTCCTTCCGCTCACCCTTTTAGTAGGATGGTATGGAATGAATTTCGCAAATATGCCGGAGCTGTCCTGGAAGTATGGATATCTAGGAGTTGCACTTATCAGCATTGTGATTATTGTGCTGACTCTTTGGATCATGAGACGGAAGAAATGGATGTAGAAGATCCCCTCACAAGCAAAATAAATTGTATCAATTATGAAGGATATATTGCAAAAATAGAGTGAATAATATATAATGATATCGTAATATAAACAACAATATTTGTAAAAGCAGAGTAGTAGAGAAATGCTTTCGACAAGGGGGTACTGCGATGTCTGATTATTTGAATGATTGGATTTGCTTTGAAATACGTCTAGATCGTAAAAGAGAGGAACCGGATCTAGGTATTGGTGAAGTGGATGAGTTATGTGACTGTGTGTTATTTCATTGTAGAGAATATGTAGATTACTGTCTGTATGATGATGATGATGATGATGATGAATGTTGTGAAGAATATTATGATGATTGTGAAGATGAAATTTTTTGTACGTATTAAAGGAATAAGAAGGGCTCGTCATGCAAATTGTGGATGCATGACGAGCCTTTTTTTAACGGATTGCAGTTCTTAATTTGGCAGATCTTGCACGAGGGTTGGTCATGCATTCTTCTGAGGAAGGGCGAATCGCATCAGTAGATATTTCAGAGAAAAGACCCTGTTTATAATATTCTTTAAAAGCTTTCTTGACGAGTCGATCTTCACCAGAATGAAAGGTTAAAATGGCTACTTTTCCACCCTTTGCCATACACTCAGGAAGTTTGTTTAAAAAAGTATAGAGTTCTTCAAACTCATTGTTTACATCGATTCTAAGAGCCTGAAAACAACGCTGGCAGGATTTCTTGATTTTATCCTCCTGGTTTGCTTCTGGAATTTTACTTAAAGTGTTTGTAATAATCGCTCGTAAATCAGAAGTGGTACTAATGTCTTTACCTTTAGAAATATGTGCGCAAATGGACTGTGCAATCTGATGAGCATAGGGTTCATCTGAATTTTCGTAGAGCATACCTTCTAATTCCATTGGATCAATCTCTTTTAATCGTTCACTCGCGGAAATTCCTTTTGTTGGGTCTAGACGTAAATCTAAAGGACCTTGTGTTTTATAGGAGAATCCTCTTGCTGGATTATCAATTTGCATGGAAGAAACTCCAAGGTCTGCGAGAATAAAATCAAATTGACCAAATTCAGCTACAATCTCATCGATTGTGGAATAGTTTTGATTGTGTGGCGTAAAAATAGAAGGGCCGAAACCTAAATCTTCTAACCGCTTCGTAGTCTTCGGTAGTTCTAACGCGTCGACATCGGTTGCATGTAAATGACCCAATCCGCCCAATCGTGAGAGCATCTCTTGAGCGTGTCCACCATATCCCAACGTGCAGTCTAATCCCTTCTGACTAGGCTTTATATCCAGAAAGTTCAGAATCTCGTTTAGACAAATAGGAATATGCATTCCTGCTGGAGTGCTGCCTTTCTGAATAATCTTCTCGATGGTGTCGGTATATTTGTCAGGTTGAAGTTCTTTATATTTCTCTTCAAATTTAGTAGGATGAGTTCCTTTATAGCGAACTCGTCTCTGATGGGTATTGTTTGTATTCGATGTATTCATAACATAACCACTTTCTCTTTTTTTTTATGATAGCAGAAGGAAATGGTATTGACAAGAAATAGTTGATTTGATACGATGTTTTCAATATGAAAAAAGCAAAGAAAAGAAATAGTAGCGACGGAATATGTGCAGAGAGAAGACATTTGGTGAAAGTCTTTCATAGAAAGTTCGTGAACCAGTCTTGGAGCTGATAATGAGGTGGCAGGCGTCATCCAGTTATTCCGGGTTCTCCCGTTATAGAGATCAGGTATAGATTTTTTGTACGAAGAGAGCGATTGTATCGAATTTAGGTGGTACCGCGGACCAATGAGTTCGCCCTAAGCATAGTGAATGCTTGGGGATTTTTTTATTTAAAGGAGAAATCATATGAAATTGGAAAAGTTAGTAGGAGAACGTTTTAAAGAGCAGCCAGCAGACTGTGTGATTGACAGTCATGGATTAATGGTAAGAGGCGGATATATGAAGTACGTTGCCAATGGAATTTATTCCAGCTTTACCCCTCTTAAAAGAATTACGAAAAAAATCGAACAAATTATTCGTGAAGAAATGGATCAAATTGATGGGCAGGAGGTTTCGTTTCCCGTTGTAATGCCAGCAAGTTTATGGATGGAATCAGGTAGATATGAAACTGTTGGTAAGGAATTAATGCGCTTAAAAGATCGAAATGATGTGCCATTAGTACTTGGTATGACACATGAAGAGGCAGCAGTCCAGTTGGTTCGAGAATATGGAAATAGTTATTCGAAATATCCATTTATGATTTATCAGATTCAGACCAAGTTCCGCGACGAAGCAAGACCACGTGGCGGTTTAATCCGTGTACGTGAATTTACCATGAAAGATGGTTATTCCTTTCATACCAGTCAAAAAGATTTAGAGACTTATTATGCAAGATGCTATGAAGCATATGAAAGAATTTTTGCCAGAGCAGGAATTCCAGAAGTAGTAGGCGTAACCTCGGATTCAGGGATGATGGGTGGAAATTTGTCGGATGAATTTATGCTACTGACTCCTGTTGGAGAAGATAGTATCGTTACTTGTACTGAATGCAATTATAGAGCCAATATGGAAGCAGCTGAAAATATTTTAGAGCAAACGGTTCGATTGGAAGATGCTCCATTAAACCTGGTGCACACACCAAATATGCATACAATCGAAGAAGTATGTGACTTTTTAAATAGTCCGAAAGAAAGATCCTGTAAAGCAGTTGTGTATCAGCAAACAGAGGATGATCGATTTGTAGTACTGTTTATCAGAGGAGATTTGGAAGTAAATGAAACCAAATTAAAGAATTATCTTGGAAGCGATATTCGTCCAGCTGACATTACTAAGGAAAGCGGATTAAAGGCTGGATTTATTGGACCATATCAATTGAATGTAGATGGAATTGTTTTATTTGATCGTTCTTTGGACGGAATGAATCAGGTTTGCTGTGGTGGAAATAAAATGGATTATCACTATACAGGACTGGATTTCACCAGAGATTTAGCAGATGAATATGATGCGATTAGGTACTTTGACTTTGCAAAAATTCTAGAGGGTGGAATTTGTCCAGAGTGTAAGAAGCATAGCTTATCCATTTCTAGAGGAATAGAAGTCGGAAATATTTTCCAGCTCGGTACAAAATATAGTAAGGCCATGAATATGACATACTTAGATGAGAATAATGAATTGTTGAATCCAATCATGGGATGCTATGGAATAGGTGTTGGTCGACTTGCGGCAGCAGTATGTGAAGCGCATCATGATGAATACGGACCAATCTGGCCAAAAGAAATCGCACCATGGCAGGTTCACATTTGTGCAGTCAGATCGGATGATGAGGAAGTGAAAGCTGTTGCAGATCAATTGTATCAATCTTTAATGGATGACAAAGTGGAAGTGATTTATGATGATCGTGCAGTAAGACCAGGAAATATGTTCTCGGATGCAGATTTATTGGGAGTTCCAATTCGAGTAATCATCAGCCCAAGAAATCTTGCTGATCAGGTAATTGAAATTGTAACGAGAGATAAAAGCAAATCGGAACGTGTGGCCATTGAAAATATTCACGCTGTAATTAAGGAATGGATCAACGTGTAAGGACATCTGACCGTTGCATCAAGTGCACTTTCATAGTAAAATGAGGTGTAGGAAATAAAAGTAATGTATGGAGGATGAAATTATGAGTAGAGTTGAAACACCACATATTTGTGCAGATAAAAGTGATTTTGGAAAAACAGTATT